>JAYTBK010000056.1:0-2125 GCA_043737035.1 Bacteroidota bacterium
TTTCTGGTCCAGAAATCGTGCAACGATTTTGCTAAAAGAGGTCGTCGCCAATTAAGGGTTAGGTTAACGCCAAATAATTTTGAAATTCCGGTGGCAATGTCAGAATACCCGCTGAAATCGGCATATACTTGTATCACAAATAAAAAACCTGCAAGTAAACAGGTAGCTCCCGAATAGTTAGTAACATCGTTAAATACAGGCTTAACAATCGCCGAGAGATTATCTGCAATTACCATTTTTTTAAAAAAGCCCCAAACCGTTAATTTTGCAAATTGTTCCCACTGTATATTTTTAAAGTATTGGCGTGCTTTAAGTTGAGGCATTAAGCTGTTATACCTAACAATTGGGCCGGCTACCATGTGTGGAAAAAAAGAAACAAACAACAAAAAATCCGTAAACGATTTATCGGCTTTATACTTATTTCTATACACATCAATGGTGTAACTTATTGATTGAAATGTATAAAATGATAACCCAACAGGAATGATTAGCGAATTGATAACAGAAAACTTCGCATTAAAAATTAATCCAAACGAATTATAAAAAAAAACAAAATATTTAAACGCAAAGAGAACACCGATATTTGCTACAATACTAAACACAAGCAGTATTTTTTTCGTTTTAAAATTTGCCGTTTGGGAGATAAATTTTGCAAGGTAAAAGTCTAGGGCCGAGGTTCCAAATAGTAAAAATAAAAACCACGGATTAAAACAGAAGTAGAAGTAGTACGAGGCTCCTAATAAAAATATATTTCTGATTTTGCCTTGAAGTAGCCAGTAAATCGCGAATACGCAAGGTAAAAAAATTAAAAATATAGTGGAGTTAAATAACATTTTATGTAAATATACAAACGATTAAAAATATATATATTTACCGTGTAAATGGGCATTAAAAAGCACATACCAAACACGCTCACATGTTGCAATTTATTTTGTGGGTGTATTGCCATCGTGCAGGTGTTTGATGACAATTTGGTTTACGCCGCTTATTTGGTAGTGCTTGCTGCAATATTTGATTTTTTTGATGGTTTCGCAGCGCGAATGTTACGAGTTGCTTCGCCAATTGGCAAAGATTTAGATAGTTTGGCGGATATGGTAACTTTTGGCGTGGTTCCGGGAATTATGTTACATAAATTAATCCATGGTGCTTTTAGTTTAGGGGAAGGGATCTACTCCGACAGAGGTTGGATTTCCGATCACATCGACGACCTTTCCTACATTCCTTTTATCATCATTATTTTTTCAGCTATCCGGCTTGCCAAATTTAATAATGACACCCGCCAAACGACTTCTTTTATTGGTTTGCCTACTCCGGCTAATGCCATTTTAATTTGTTCCTTTCCTCTTATTCTGCGACATGCAAAAAACTTTAATGCGCCGTCACTTTTATTAAATCCGTATTTTCTTATAATAACTTCAATAATTTTAAGCGCGCTGTTGGTTGCCGAAATTCCTTTGTTTGCTCTCAAGTTCCGGAATTTCTCTTGGACAGGAAACAGAACGCGTTATATTTTTTTAATGTTGAGTTTCGCTGTACTTTGTATTTTCCGTTTTGTTGGTATTCCATTAATTATTTTAATGTACGTTGTTATGAGCATTAACAGCAACTATTTTGCTAAAAGAAAAGACCGTTATTAATATTGTTGGGTGTGAGTGTTTTGCTTTATGAGCGGTAATCCTTTTAAACTAATTAGCTTTATTTTTACTGAATGATAAAGCTCGAGCAGATCAGAAAATCATACCAATTAAATGATACTTCTTTTGAGGTATTAAAGGGTATTGATATTCACATAAAAGAAGGTGAATTTGTTTCGATAATGGGTTCTTCCGGTTCCGGAAAATCAACACTGTTAAACATACTAGGCATTTTAGATAATTACGATTCTGGCAGCTATTTGCTTAACAACACGCTTATAAAAAATCTTTCTCAAACGCAGGCAGCACAACTTCGTAATAGATTTCTTGGTTTTGTCTTTCAATCGTTCAATCTTTTATCATTCAAAAACGCTATGGAAAATGTAGCGCTTCCATTATACTATCAAAAAGTTTCGCGCAAAGAAAGAAATTTAAAAGCGATGGAATATCTTGAAAGATTGGGTTTAAAAGATTGGGCAAATCATTTGCCT
>JAYTBK010000057.1:0-5511 GCA_043737035.1 Bacteroidota bacterium
GTTACATATTATAATAAAACAATTAAAGATGCTCATGCACCAGAAACACCGGTACTCACTTTAAAAAGAGCATTTGAAGTTTCATCCAACGTAGCCGCAGCAAAAACCATCGTAAAATATTATTCTAAAAACCCACAACATTATATAGATAAATTAAAATCGTTTCACTTAAACCAAAAATTAGGATTGGCAATTCCGGGCGAAGCAAATCCGTTGATTAAAGAAACTAAAAGTAACGATTGGTCGGGCGTAACATTACCGCAAATGAGCTATGGCTACGAAAGTTTAATTACACCTTTGCAAATTTTAACCCTATATAATGCCGTTGCTAATGGCGGAAAAATGGTGAAGCCTCGCTTTGAAAAAGAAATAAAAAATAACGGTAAAACCGTCAAAACATTTACTACCGAAATTTTGGTGGAACAAATTGTGAGTAAAAAAACCATTGCAAAAGCAAAAGAAATGCTTGAAGGCGTGGTAAATAACGGAAGCGGTAAAGGTTTAAATATTACCTCTTTTAAAGTGGGCGGGAAGACAGGAACAGCTCAAATTGCCAGAACTGGCGCAAAAAGAGGCAGCGGAAAAACTGCTTATGGCGATGTTGGCGATAGAAATTACCAAGCATCTTTTGTTGGGTATTTTCCGGCAGAAAATCCGTTGTACACATGTATTGTCATTATTAATTCTCCAAGTAATGGTATTTATTACGGCGGGCTTGTGGCCGGACCGGTATTTAAAGAAATAGCTGAAAAAGTTTATTCAAGCAGTCTGGATTTTTTAGCTCCGATAAATAATAAGAAAACATTGTTAACCAAAGCGCCTGAAACCATCAAAACGCAAAATACGGAGATGTTGATCACAATTAAGGCGCTAGAGCTTCCGATAAAAAGTAATGAAACTAACAGCGAAAGTTACATGGCACGAAATGCCAATGATTCGACAAGGGTGCATTTAATTGTTTCTGATATAAAAAATTTACTAAATAAAGGCGTTGTGCCGAACCTTAATGGTTTGTCGGCAAAAGACGCACTCTACCTACTAGAAAATTCGGGTTTTAATGTAAAATTTTATGGTAGTGGAAGCGTAAAAAAACAATCCATTGAAGCAGGACAAAAATTTAATAAAGGAGATAAAATAACATTGATACTGTCGTAGAAATAGACACGAGATGCAGGAAATTAAAGAAATTGAAGCCATGGAGAAAAAAAAGATAAAAGATTTAAGTATTAAGAAAAAATAAGATACGGATTGAAAAATGAAATTGCTTAGCGACATAATCTATAAAACAAGACTTGAAGAAGTGATCGGTTCTACTAATGTGGCCATCTCATCGGTTGAGTTTGACTCGAGAAAAGTTAAAAAAGATTCACTCTTTATAGCTACCAAAGGAACAACTACAGACGGGCATAAGTACATAGAAACTGCACTTGATGGTGGCGCAGTGGCCGTCGTATGTGAAGAACTTCCATCAACGCAAAGAGTAAATATTACTTACGTTAAAGTTTTAAACTCATTAGAAGCATTAGGCTACATAGCATGCAATTATTTCGATAATCCATCTGAAAAATTAAAACTCGTTGGAGTTACTGGTACCAACGGAAAAACCACTACTGTTACGCTACTATTCAATTTGTTTAGAGGTCTTGGATATAATGTAGGCTTACTATCTACGGTAGAAAATAAGATAAATAATACGATTATCCCTTCTACACACACAACGCCCGACCCATTGACGCTTAACGACCTGCTTTCGCAAATGACGGAAAATGGTTGCCAATACGTTTTTATGGAAGTGAGTTCTCATGCAATTGTGCAACACCGCATCACCGGTTTAAAATTTACAGGGGCAGCATTTTCAAATATTACACACGACCATTTGGATTACCACAAAACTTTTGATGAATACATTAAAGCAAAAAAATTATTCTTTGACCAATTGCCCGATGAAGCTTTTGCTTTAACCAATAAAGACGACAGAAATGGCATGGTGATGCTTCAAAATACAAAAGCAAAAAAGTATAGCTATGGTTTAAAATCAGTAGCCGATTTTAAATGTCGTGTTATGGAAAACCATTTAAATGGATTACTGCTAAACATCGATACTCAGGAAGTTTGGGTTAAGTTAATTGGTTCGTTTAACGCGTATAACGTTTTAGCAGTATACGCTGTATCCCAACTTTTAAAACAGGATAAAACACAAGTGCTTACAACATTAAGCAATTTAAATTCAGTTGAAGGTCGGTTTCAATACATAAAATCAAAAGATGGTATTGTAGCGATAATAGATTATGCTCACACTCCCGATGCACTAAAGAATGTTTTAGAAACCATTAAAGATATTCGCACCGGAAACGAAAAAGTAATTACAGTGGTAGGATGTGGTGGTGACCGTGACTTCGCCAAAAGGCCAATAATGGCGAAGATTGCCTGCGAATATAGCGATAGGGTTATTCTTACAAGCGACAATTCGCGAACAGAAAATGCTGAAATAATTTTAGATCAAATGCAGGAAGGGATTAGCCCGGTGGACATAAAAAAAACCTTACGGATCAGCGATAGAAAAGAAGCTATTAGAACCGCCATCGCTTTTTCAACTGAAGGTGATATTATTTTAATTGCCGGTAAAGGTCATGAAAAATACCAAGAAGTAAATGGTGTAAAATATCCGTTTGACGATTTTGAAATAGTTAAAGAAAACTTTAAAACAATCGATATATAATATGTTTTATTACTTGTTTCAATACCTCGACCAACACTTTAATTTCCCCGGAGCCGGTGTATTTCAATACATTTCGTTTAGGGCTGCGCTTGCACTTTTAAGTTCTCTAATTATCACAATGGTGTTGGGTAAACGCATCATTAATTTTATAAAGAGAAAACAAATTGGAGAAACAGTTCGTGAACTTGGTTTAACAGGCCAAAATGAAAAGACGGGTACGCCAACAATGGGAGGATTAATTATTTTGGCGGCCATCATCATTCCAACCTTATTGTTCGCAAAAGTGCACAACATATATATCGTTCTCATGCTGATATCTACTGTGTGGCTTGGTAGCATTGGATTTTTAGATGATTACATTAAAGTATTTAAGAAAAACAAAGAAGGATTAAAGGGAAAATTTAAAGTGGTGGGGCAAATTGGAATTGGCTTACTTGTAGGCGCTGTATTTTATTTTCATCCGGATGTTGTAATTAAAGAACGGGTTTCGTCGAGCGGACAGGATGCTTATTCATTTGATGCTGCTATCAGCAGTAAAAAAGATTTAAGTATTCCTAAGTATGCTTCTAATCCTATTAAAACAATTAAAACAACTATTCCATTCGTAAAAGATAACGAATTCGACTATACGCGTGTACTTTCCTTTATGGGCGATAAAGCCGTAAAATACGGTTGGCTAATTTTTATTCCCATTGTAATTTTAATTGTAACAGCCGTTTCAAACGGAGCAAATATTACTGATGGCATTGATGGCTTAGCCGCAGGGACGAGTGCTATTATAGGAACTACACTTGGTATATTAGCCTATGTAAGTGGCAACACAGTTTTTGCCGATTACCTCAACATTATGTATATACCAAATACGGGCGAGCTCGTGGTATTTATGGCGGCATTTGTTGGAGCCTGCGTTGGATTTTTGTGGTACAATGCGTTCCCGGCCCAGGTTTTTATGGGCGATACAGGAAGCCTGGCCATTGGCGGCATCATTGCTGTTTATGCTATTGCTATTCGTAAAGAATTATTGATCCCGATTTTATGTGGCGTTTTTCTTATCGAAAATGTTTCAGTTATTCTTCAGGTATATTATTTCAAATACCAAAAAAGGAAGAAGGGATTAGAATTTGCAAAAGCAAATCGCTTATTTAAAATGGCGCCGCTACACCATCACTATCAAAAGTCCGGATTTCATGAATCAAAAATAGTCATGCGTTTTTTCATTATTGGAATTATGCTTGCAGCCTTAACCATTGTAACACTAAAACTAAGATAAAGAAAATTGAATAAACGAATTGTGATACTAGGTAGCGGCGAAAGTGGTGTCGGCAGCGCAATATTAGCGCAGTTGAACGGCTTTGACGTGTTTGTATCCGACAAAAGTCTGATCAAAGAAAAATATAAAACACAGTTAGTTGAAAATAATATCCTTTTTGAAGAAGGAAAACATACGGAAGAACTCGTTCTAAATGCCACTGAAATAATTAAAAGTCCCGGCATTTCCGATCATATTGAGCTCGTAAAAAAAGCGCGAGAAAAAAACATTAATGTGATCTCTGAAATTGAATTTGCAAAAAGATATACAACAGCAAAAACAATTTGTATTACAGGCAGTAACGGAAAAACAACAACTACCCTGCTTACTTATCACATTTTAAAAAAAGCCGGATACAATGTTGGGCTTGGCGGAAATATTGGTAAAAGTTTCGCGTATCAGGTTGCTACAAAAAATTATGATTACTATGTTTTAGAATTGAGCAGCTTTCAATTAGATGGAATGTATGATTTTAAAGCGGACGTGGCTATCCTGTTAAACATTACTCCCGATCATTTGGATCGTTATGAATACAAGTTTGAAAACTATGTGGCCTCCAAATTTCGTATAGCTCAAAACTTAACTCAAAGCGATGCTTTTATATACTGCGCTGATGATACTGTGATGGAAGACTTTATGAAGAATACAAAAATTAACGCGCAACTCATTCCCTTCAGCATCAAAAAAAATATTGAAGGAAATGGTGCCTTTCTAAATCAAAATGAAATAACCCTTAATTATAATAATAACCCTAAACCCTTAATTATGACAATTGAACAATTGGCTCTAGCCGGCAAACACAACGTTTACAACTCAATGGCAGCATCGCTTGCAGCGCGTATTGTAGATATCCGCAAAGACATTATCCGCGAAAGCCTTGAAGATTTTGTAAACGCCGAACACCGCCTCGAGTTTGTAGCGTCCATCAACGGAATTGAATTCATTAACGATTCAAAGGCAACCAATATTAACTCAACATGGTATGCTTTGGAAAGTATGCAAAAACCAACTGTATTAATACTTGGTGGGCAGGACAAAGGCAATAATTATGGCGAGTTAGTTGATCTGGTTAAAGAAAAAGTAAAAGCTATTGTATGCCTTGGCGTTGACAATTCAAAAATCATTAAAGCTTTTAAGGGTTCTGTTAAAACTATTTTGGAAGCAAGTTCGGCAAATGAAGCGGTTGCGATGACTTATAAATTAGCGACAAAAGGTGACGCAGTATTATTATCGCCTGCATGTGCAAGCTTTGATATGTTTGAAAATTTTGAAGACAGGGGCGCGCAATTTAAAGCGGCCGTAAGATCCTTATAAGTAAAAGAAATAAATTTTTAACCGTACTATATTGAATTACATGAAAGAAATCATTAAACAGAATACTTTTAATAGTTTAACTTCTTTTACAAGAGATACAGAACACTGTATGGAAGTAGTAGCTGTGATAAACGACATTACCTATATAAACGATTCCAAATCAACAAGC
>JAYTBK010000058.1:0-5475 GCA_043737035.1 Bacteroidota bacterium
AGGAACTTCAAAAAAATTCGGGGTCGGACAACGATTCTCCCGGCAGCAACGTTGAAGTTGCAACCGGTGGTGTTGCAGTGCTTGCTGCATATATAAAGCAACCGCAACCCTCAACCATTTTAGTATTTTGTTACAAATATAAAACGATTGATAAACGTGGCGTAGTATACAAATCGTTGCAAAAAAACCACGTATTTTTAGAAACCAAAAAAATGTATGACAACAAATTGCCGGAATGGATTACGGAATATGTTGTATCAAAAAATTTTAAAATTGGCGCCAAAGCATCTTTTTTATTGGCTGAATTTTTAGGAAACGATCTTTCTAAAATAACCATGGAGGTTGAAAAACTCGTTATTGATTTAAAACCAGGTGAGGAGATTTCTGATGAACGCGTATTGGAGAAAATAGGCATTAGTAAAGATTTTAATATTTTTGAATTGCAAAGTGCTATAGCAAAAAAAGATATTTTAAAAGCCAATCGCATCATCAATTATTTCGCAGCCAACGAAAAGGATCATCCAATGGTTGTGATCTTAGGTTTTTTATTTGGTTACTTTTCTAAAATTTTAATTTATCATTTTTGCGCCGATAAATCTAAATTTGCTGTTGCTCAGGCACTGGGAGTGAACCCGTATTTTGTAGATGATTACGCAGGCGCGGCTCAAAATTTTGGCACGGCAAAATTGAAAGTAATTTTTGGTTTATTAAAAGAATATGATTTAAAATCCAAAGGCGTGGATAACGCAACCGTAAGCGACGGCGAGTTAATGAAAGAAATGATCTTTAAAATTTTGCATTAGGTGATTCACCTATACAATTCAACTTTTACTTCCACGTCCGACTTTACGGTAAACTTTTTTTCGATCGTGTAAATCGAACCTTTCAACGTTTTTGTACGCCATTCTATTCTATAGTTTCCCGGTTGCAAATAATAAACTTGCAACGTGGTGTTATTTAAATTACAAACCCATTCAAGTTTTTTGCTATCCTTTAAAATACAGCCGTCACCATTATCAAGCGATTTTACAGTAAGCATACCCGCGTTTGGAAGTTCAACAACTTTTGTTGCCGATTGCTCAACTTTAACTCCGATAATATACGTACGCGGTAAGGTTAAAATTTCAATATCGTAAATTCCGGTAATGTATTTTTCGGTTGTGTTCATTTGCTGTACATTTAAAGTTCGCATGTCGCTGTTTGCCTTCCTTACAATACTTTTTACACGCTCATTAAAATTATAAACCCCCTGTGGTCTTTTTAATTCTACAAAACCCTGCGGCACATCAATTGGAATAATCGTGTGTTTTCCAGACGAGAGTTTCACCTCTTTACTTTCTGAAGGTGGAATGGTATGGGCAACAACTTTATAGGTTGGAAAATCATCGATATACAACGTATCAGGATTATTTAGACGGTTTAATGTATGGATAAAATTGTAAATGTATTTTCCGGTCGCCACATTATAAAAGGTGAGGTTTACATTCGTTTCGGTGGGCATTGATTTTGTATCTAATAAATTAACCTGAGATGATGTTTTATTTAATTTCTGTTGTGAAATGACCGCCGTCGTTATATTTGTTAGCGTTTCAACATTATCGAAATCATAATAATCTCCTACGCAATCAAACGTTTTAATTTGTTCAGGGCTTAACCCAATTCCAATAATAAACGGTTTTACAATAATACCTTTTTCACGTAGTTTTTCTCGGGCTTTACAAGGATCACCTTCACACTCTTCAATTCCGTCGGTAATTAAAATAATGGTATTGATGGCTTTACTATCTGGAAAATCATTAGCAGCTTCGGTGAGCGAATGTTCAATGGGTGTAATTCCAGTGGGCTGCGCTTCGGATACTTTAGATTTAATAAGCGCTACATTTCCTTTTGAAAACGGTACTACCAGTTTAGAATCTTTACAATCTCCGGGCGGGTATTTAACTGTATGTCCGTACATGCGAAGAGCAAATTCCATATTTTTTTGGCTGTTCAAACTATCTATAAATTTGTAAAAAAGTTCTTTCGCGCCTTGCATTCTTGTAGTGGCTTTATGTTTTGCCCTCATGCTATTGCTGGCATCAAACACAAATAACACGCGGGTAAGTTTTACATTTTTAACTTGCGATAATAAGTTTTGTGTTTTAAAAACGCAGATGAGTACAATTATAAATAGGTAAATCTTCATGTAAAGTATAATTCTAAAATTAATACCCGCTACAACAATAATTACTCACAAAGAATAAACTTATTAAATATCCGATGCTAAGAATTAACGGATAAGGGTGATATAACCTTTTAACTGGATAAATTCGCCCCGAGCATTTTTATAATCAACCAAATAAACATATACATCATCGGTTGCGTTTCCGCCGTCCCAGCCGTCAGTATCGTTTGCTGTTTCAAAAACTTTTGTTCCCCAACGGTTAAACACGGTTACTTTATAATCTGTTTTTTCAACAAATTGCGCAACCGGCAACCATATTTTATTGATGCCTTTAGGAGAAAAAGAATTTGGCACAAATACATTCACTTCCACGTAAGCGTCAGCCGGGTTTGATTTTGCAACGTCTTTAAATCCATAACTATTCCCGGCACCTTCTACAGCTTCCACGTAATAAGAAAATTTACCATTTTCACTCACAAATTCTTCAACGTTATCTACAAAAATACGCGTGCCATACGGAATATTGGTAAATGCCGTCGCATCAAAAACACCATTAACCGCGCGGTAAATATTATACGAGGCAACGCCGCCAAGCCATGTGCTGTAATCATCCCAGGTTAACGTATTATAAAAAATATTAGAATTATCGTTTGTAACATGCAGTAATATGGTTTTAGAAATATTACTAAAGCTGCCAGGATTACCGCAGCTATCAGAAATTTGAACTTTATAATAATAATTTTTTTCTGTGGTCGCTACGTCCTTATCCACGTAAGTTTGTAAAGTAGTTGATGTTGAGGCCTGATAACTCAACTGATTAAACGTAATACCATCTTTAGACTTAAAAATGGTTGCCCCTTTGTAAGGCTTTGAATTATCAATGATATAAGTTATTTCGACTTGCCTTGCCGCATTAACGCTTACAGAACGAATGTACACATACGCAGGAGCCTGAGGCGCAGTAGCAATCAAACACTTTATATTAGAATTTGCGGTAATGCCTTCACCCGTATTCAAAACTTTTACAAAGTAACAATACATATCACCCGGATTTAAGTTCGGATGCGAATATGCGTTGGCGGCGGTAGTTCCTAAAACGTTAGGTGATCCTCCGTTTACAGAACAATAAACTTTATAAGAGGAAATACCTTGTGGAAGATTGCCATAGTTTGTCCAGGAAAGTTTAGCTGTACGCGCGCAGAAATCATAACTTAAACTTAAAAAAATGGTTGTTTGCCGAATTCCAAGAGGCGTAATGTTTTTGCAACTATCCATGGCCGCTATTAAAAAAGTTTCCGGGCCAGTATTAGCTGTAGAATTTGTGTAGGTATACGATGTGGTAAGTCTGCCATTTACAGTGTCAACGCCCGTATTAGTGCCAGTATTTTTATAAATCACGTAACGTGTTGCATCTTTTGCAGTAGAGGGCTGCCAGCCTAAAGTAACTGTACCATTTGCATTAACAGAAACCGAATCAAGCAACGGAATATCAGGCGAAGTTTGATCGTCGTATAGTCCTCCATTTATATTTGATTGAGATGTGCAACCCATACCATCCGATGTTTCTATGTTATAATTATAAAATATTTTACAAATGGAAATAGTATCAATGTATTTTAGTAAAGGCCCGTTGTAAAGGGTGGTCCAAACTGTTGGTGGTGACTCGCGCGATAGTATAAATGTGGTTGACGCCGAAGGCAATAAAGGCGTGCGTGTTTTGTTCCATGTGAGATTAACTTTACCATTAATATTATTGGCATTTAAAAAAATTGAACGTAACGTATCTGATGGTACGGAAGTATTGGTGGAAGTACTGCTTACTGTTTTAATATAATAGTACTGTGATGCTGTGTTGCCATTGGCACCCAGATCCGTAAACGTATTTTGTGTATATGTGTTCACAATGCCAACCGTTGAAAACGGCCCCGCTTGCAGTGCTGAAGAAAATATTTGATAACTCGAAAATAGTGCGGACGGATCGGGCGGAATAATCCAATTAAGCGTAACATCACCTACGCCATTTACGGAAGCACAACGCAGCGACGGAGGATTCAGTTGCGCCCGCGAAAGCTGTGAACCCAACAAAATGAGCAACAGTAAAAAAATATTTTTTGTGTTTTTAAAATGAAGCACTTAAACAATTGTTTATCACATACAAAGAAACGAAAAATAGCCCGTTTTATTGTGGTAAAAGGACAAAAAACTATTGAACGGCGTTAAAGATTGAGGAAATAGAAATAAAAGCATATGAACTAAAAACCTCACGCTAAAGGATTTTATCTTTGAACATTACATTCTCATAAATTTCCCTTATAACGTAAACCATCCCAATAAAAAACAATATTTTTGTATACATTTTTAAATTTCAAATTCATGCAGCAGGCATATATCATTAATGGCATACGAACAGCAATAGGAAATTTTGGCGGGACACTTTCAACGGTTCGCGCGGATGATATGGCTGCTTTGGTGTTGAAAGAACTCATGATAAAAAACCCAACGGTAGATTTTACAAAAGTGGTTGACGTTATTATGGGTTGCGCCAACCAAGCCGGAGAAGATAACCGTAACGTTGCGC
The DNA here is from genome assembly GCA_043737035.1 of Bacteroidota bacterium. Lineage (GTDB taxonomy): Bacteria > Bacteroidota > Bacteroidia > B-17B0 > Aurantibacillaceae > UBA4416. Next base: position 4,743 of record JAYTBK010000058.1, read on the forward strand.
GCATGGCATCGTTAATGGCGGGTTTGCCGTTAACGGTTTCCGGGCAAACCGTTAATCGTTTATGCGCATCGGGTTTAAGTGCTACCATTGATGCTGCCCGTTACATACAATTGGGCGATGCCGATTTGATGATTTCCGCCGGTGTTGAAAACATGACACGCGGGCCGCTTGTAATGAGCAAGGCCGGTGCTGCATTTGGCCGCGACCAACAATTGTTTGATAGCAGTTTTGGCTGGAGATTTATTAACCCGAAACTGAAAGAACAATTTGGAACCGACGCCATGGGCGAAACTGCGGAAAATGTTGCAGAGATGCACAATATAAACCGCGCCGACCAAGATGCATTTGCATTGTGGAGTCAGCAAAAAGCGGCAGTAGCAATTAATTCCGGACGTTTTGACAAAGAAATTATTCCGGTTGAAATACCGCAGAAAAAAGGCGATACACTCATTTTTAATAAAGATGAGTTTGCAAAACCTAACACAACATTAGATGGATTGCAAAAATTAAAACCGTCGTTTAAAAAAGATGGAAGTGTAACCGCCGGTAATGCTTCAGGATTGAACGATGGAGCCGCCGCTATTTTACTTGCAAGTGAAAATGCTATTAAAACGTACAGCCTTAAACCATTAGCCCGCATTGTAAGCAGCGCCGTTATTGGCATTGAACCGCGTATTATGGGGCTTGGCCCGGTTGAAGCAGCTAATCTCGCGTTAAAAAAAGCTAACCTTAC
>JAYTBK010000059.1:0-5469 GCA_043737035.1 Bacteroidota bacterium
CGGGACAATTTGCCTATTTGACTTTTCAAGCGAAAAAAACAGTTGTGAAATCGGGTATGAACTTATGACAAAATTCCAAGGACAAGGAATAATGAAAGAAGCGGCACAAATAGTAATTGACTACGTGTTTCAGACTTTAAAATTAAAAAAAATACTTGCCTTTACACATTACGAAAATCAGAGTTCAACCAATCTTCTGTTAAAATCCAATTTTTTAAAATCAATAGAAACGTACAAAGAAAATCCTATCCTAACTATTCTCACTTTGACACAATAATATTGACAACAAGAAACCAAAACATATTAAGAGATAAAGCCGCTCCGGAGAATTTGTAATTCTACGGCTTGTACTTTTATTACCAATTACAAATACTAACAATCCACAAATTATAGCAATACACTACTACAAAATAACTTAATTTTGTTTTAATAAAATGGAAACAATAAAATTATTTGAGCAAAAGGAAGTTCGTTCGGTTTGGAACGAAGAAGTTGGAAAAAGGTATTTTTCTATTGTAGATGTTATTGAGGTATTAACCGGAAGCATTGACCCATCTGCCTATTGGAGAAAACTAAAACAAAGACTTAAAGAAGAGGGAAATGAAACCGTTACAAATTGTAACGGGTTGAAATTACAAGCTGCAGACGGCAAAATGCGAATGACTGACGTTGCAGATACCGAACATCTATTTCGCTTAATACAATCGGTTCCAAGCCCAAAGGCAGAGCCGTTTAAATTATGGTTGGCAAAAGTAGCTTCTGAACGGTTGGATGAAATGCAAGATTCTGAACTAAGTAGTGATAGGGCTTTGGAGCAATAATTACAATTAGGTTATTCCGAAAGTTGGATTAATCAACGCTTAAAAAGTTTTTAAATACGAAAAGAATTAACCGACGAATGGAAAAAACGAGGTTTAAAACAAGGATTGCAATTTGCAACTCTTACCGATATTATAACCAAAGCATGGTCGGATAAAACAGCCAAAGAATACAAAATATTAAAAGGGTTAAAAAAAGAAAACCTAAGGGATAATATGACGAACACCGAACTTATTTTAAATATGTTGGCGGAAGCCTCTACCAAAGATATTTCGGTGGCAGTAAATCCTAAAGATTTTGAAGAAAGTAAAAAAGTAGCAAAACAAGGAGGAATGTTGCTAAGGTTGCTTTAAAAGAATTAGAAGCAAAAACGGGTAAAAAAGTTATAACCGGTTTAAATGCTAAAACACTAATAAAAGGAGTAGAAAAATCGAAAAAATTGAATCGAAAAAAATAATAAATTACCCCAACACAATTTCCTTAACAGCATTTACCCACACATCATTTGTATTTAAGCTGTTTACCAAGGTTACTTTTTCACCACCGTGTTCTTTAAAAATTTCCTCATATTCAGTGCCTATTTCGTAAATGGTTTCTAAACAATCGGCTACAAAGGCCGGTGAAAAGGCTAATATTTTTTTAGCGCCATTTTTTGCTAACTGTTCAATTACTTTATCACTAAAGGGTTGTAGCCACTTGTCGTTTAATCGGCTTTGAAAGGTAGTGGTGTATTTCCCTTCGGGTATATTTAATGCTTTTACTAATTGACGGGTTGTTTCAGAACAATTAGCACGGTAACAGTATTGATTATTTTTGGTAATGGAATTACAACAAGCCCCCATTTGGCAAGTGTTGTTGCCATAATGCGCCGAACCTTTTAGAATATGCCTTTTTGGTAAACCATGGTAACTAAATATAACATGATCGTAATTGTTTACATCGTGTTTTTTGGCTTCAACAAAAAGTGCTTCTAAAAATTTTGGATGGTTATAAAACTTACTAATAATATTTAAGTTAGGAATAACTTCCCAGCCTTTAATTTGTTTTAATACTTCTTCAATAGTACTACCTGTGCTACTACTTGCGTATTGCGGATAAAGAGGAAGAACATGAATTTTTTCGGGGCGTTGTTGGCGTATTTTTTCCAAAACACTTTTTATGCTAGGCGATTGATAACGCATGGCCAATTCTACAACATAATTATCTCCAACATGTTGTTGTAATTTATCTTTTAAAGCCATACTGTTTAAGAGTAGGGGAGAGCCTTCTTTTGTCCAAATGGCTTTATATAATTTACTCGATTTAAAACTACGGGTAGGTACTATAATTAAGTTTACTAAAATAAAACGTAAAATGGGGTTAACATCAATTACACGCTTGTCGTTTAAAAATTGCATTAAATATTTACCAACTTTACCGGGTGTTGGAGAATCGGGTGTACCCAGGTTTATTAAAAGTATAGCTTGCTTCATTACTGTTTAACAACTAATTAGCATTACTGTTTAAATCAGTTTCGGAATTTTGAGGAATACTGCCAACTGTAGGTGTTTGATTTAAATTTGTTTTTTTAGTAAAACGTTTTTGAAAAAGAATTATAATTGCAACGCCTAATGAAATGGAGAAATCGGCAAAATTAAAAATGGGTCTAAAAAATTGAAAATCCTCTCCGCCCCAAAATGGAAACCATGATGGAAAGTGCCCGTTTACGATTGGAAAATAAAACATATCCACCACCCGGCCATGTAATACACCAGCATAACCACCACCAGATGGTAAAAATTTGGCTACATTAAATTCATCACTCTCTCCAAAAATTACGCCATAAAAAACGCTGTCTAAAATGTTACCAATTGCACCCGCTAATATTAACGATACCGAAAATATAAAACCAATATGCTCTTTATTTTTTACAATATGGCGGATGTAAAAAACACCACCAATGCAAGCCAAAATACGAAATACGCTTAAAATAATTTTGCCGTAATTGCCACCAAACTCAAAGCCAAACGCCATACCGGGGTTTTCGGTAAAATGTAAAATGCACCAATTGCCTAAATTAGCAACTTCGCCTAATGGGTAATTTAGTTTAATGTAAATTTTCACAAACTGGTCTATAAATAGAACAGACAAAACAGTGAGTAAAGGAATTTTAATTTTTTGAAACATTAATTTATTTTTTCGAAGCGTAAAGATATGATTTTTAATATATTTCTTACACCGTATTTATTTAACGTTTCTTATCTCAAATATAACATTTCTCTATACTTTGGCAACGGCCAAGTAGCATCATCAACAATGTTTTCTAATTTATCAACGTTGTAACGTATGGTTTCAAAAAACGGTTTAACTTTTTCGCAATAAGCATGTGCTTGTTTTTTAGAACTATCTAAAGTATTAGCATTTTTACGGGCTTCCGTCATATCGTCAGCGGCTTTTTTTATGGTTGTTACACGCTCACTAATTTCTTTAATTAATGTAATTTGTGTGTCGCTGGCTTTTTTATAATCGCTTGCGGATAAAATATTTTTTAAACCGTTTACATTTTCAATTAATGTTTTTTGATAAATTAATGCAGCTGGAATAATTTGATTATCCACCATATCAGCAATAATACGCGATTCAATTTGAATTTTTTTAGTGTATGTTTCTAAAGCAATTTCATAACGCGCCTCTTGTTCGCGGTGATTTAAAATGCCTTGTGTTTCAAACATTGCGAACGATTTTTTAGAAATCATAGCTTCTAAAGCGCCTGGTGTTGTTGATATGTTACTTAAGCCGCGTTTTTTCGCTTCCCCTTTCCAAGCATCGCCATAACCGTTTCCTTCAAAGCGAATTTTTTTACTTTCAATAATATATTTTTTTAATATCTGAAAAATAGCTTCGTCCTTCTCAACTTTTTTAGTCATTAAACCATCAACATCTTTTTTAAATGTTACTAATTGTTCGGCCATAATAGCGTTTAATACCGTCATTGGTCCGCCGCAGTTTGCAGAAGAACCAACGGCTCGGAACTCAAATTTATTTCCGGTAAATGCAAACGGAGATGTTCTGTTTCTATCGGTGTTGTCTAATAAAATATCGGGAATACGACCAATGTTCATTTTTAAGGCCGTTTTTTCTTCGGGACTCATTTTACCAGAGTGAATAGATTTTTCTAACTCATCTAATACTTTTGATAATTGTTCGCCTAAAAAAACCGACATAATTGCAGGTGGCGCTTCGTTAGCACCAAGTCTGTGATCGTTGTTAGCACTGGCAATTGAGGCACGCAATAAATCAGCGTGTTCGTAAACAGCTTTTACCGTGTTAACAAAAAAGGTTAAGAATTGTAAATTAGTTTTTGGCGTTTTACCGGGGGATAATAAATTTTTACCTGTGTTGGTCGCTAAACTCCAGTTGTTATGTTTACCGCTTCCGTTAACGCCGGCATAAGGTTTTTCGTGCATTAATACTCGAAAATTATGGCGAATAGCTACTTTTTCCATTACGTCCATTAGTAATAAATTATGGTCTACCGCTAAATTGGTTTCTTCAAACACAGGAGCGCATTCAAATTGCGCAGGTGCAACTTCGTTATGACGTGTACGAACAGGAATACCTAATAAATGCGCTTCGTATTCAAAATCGCGCATATAAGCCGAAACTCTTTCGGGTATCGAACCCCAGTAGTGATCTTCTAATTGCTGACCCTTAGCAGGTGCATGTCCGAATAAGGTACGACCTGTTTGTTGTAAATCATAACGGATATTGTATAAGGCGGAGTCTACCAAAAAATATTCTTGTTCCCAACCTAAAGTGGCAATAACCTTAGTAACGTTTTTATCAAAGTATTGACAAACCTCAGTAGCCGCCTTATCAACAGCATGTAACGATTTTAATAAAGGCGTTTTAAAATCTAACGATTCGCCTGTGTAGGAAATAAAAATTGTTGGAATGCATAATGTTTCACCCCATATAAATGCCGGTGAAGTTGGATCCCAAGCTGTATAACCACGCGCTTCGAATGTATTACGAATGCCGCCGTTTGGAAAAGAAGATGCGTCGGGTTCTTGTTGAACCAAAGCATTTCCGCTAAAACGTTCAATGGCCCGACCACCTTCAATGGGTTCAAAAAAACCATCGTGTTTTTCGGCTGTAGCGCCGCTTAATGGTTGAAACCAATGTGTAAAATGCGTCACACCCTTACTTTGTGCCCAGGCTTTCATGCAGGCGGCCACCTGGTCGGCCATTTTACGCTCAACAATAGTGCCTTGATGCATAGAATTTTGAATGCTGTTAAAGGCTTCTTCCGAAAGGAATTCACGCATGGCGTCAAGCCCGAAGACGTTAGACCCATAATATTGCGAAACTTGTTTGTTGTTATTATTAAACTTTACCGGAGTTCTTTTTACAACATCTTGCATGGCTAAAACACGTCTTGTACTCATAATTTGTATTTTTATAGGGGGGTAAGGTTAAAATTATACACTTTTTTACAAAAGTATAGTAAAAAAAGGGGGGGTGCAAGAAAAAAAGTAATTAAATTATTAATAAGAGGTTAAGAATAGAAAAATAGATATTATTTTCTTACAGCCTCTAATAAAACATCTTTTGGATAACTAAACTTTTTGTTAAAAATAAATTCTTTATCAGTTAAAGTTAATAAAAAGG
>JAYTBK010000060.1:0-2095 GCA_043737035.1 Bacteroidota bacterium
GATACAGCTACTACCGAGGATATTCAATCCTTACGTGATAAATATTCATGAGTCGTTTCTTAAAAATTTTTTTTATCTGAGTAATATCGCGAAACGTTATATCCGCATTTATAAATTGATTTTCGCTTATCTGATAATCTATAATTTTGTCAACTAGTTCGTCAATCGTTACAGCATCAAATTTTTTCAAACTTCGCGATGAGGCTTCAACGCCGTCAGCCATCATGAGTATGGCGGTTTCTTTGCTAAACGGTATTGGCCCGGGATACCGAAAAAGATTGTCGTTTATCGTTTCACCCTCGTGTTTCTTTTTATAGTTATATAAAAAATACCTCGTAGTTGTTGTGCCATGGTGTGTTCTTATAAAATCAATGATAGCTTCGGGCAATTTAAATTCTTTTGCTTTTTCAATTCCTTTAATTACATGCGCAATAATAATTTTAGCGCTTTCCTCCGGACTAAGGTCCTCATGCGGACTTACTTCACCTACCTGGTTTTCTGTAAAAAAACGAGGGTTATCCATTTTCCCAATATCGTGGTACATTGCGCCAGTTCGAACAAGCAACGCATTGCCTCCAATTTTATAGCAAGCTTCCTCTGCTAAATTTGCTACCTGCAACGAATGCTGAAATGTACCCGGAATTTTTTGTGATAGCTGCCGTAATAATGGAGAGTTTAAATCGCACAACTCCAATAATGTAAAATCGGATATAAAGCCAAAAACTTTTTCGAAAACATAAATGAGTGGGAACGCAAAAAGCACACACATGCTGCTCACTAAAAACATTAGGTAATTTTGAACGTTACTTAAGGCCGCCGTAGTATCGTTAATTAGATGAAAGGCAATGAACGCCATTACATAAAAAATAAATGTAAGCAACGATGATATAAATAACCTCGATCGTTTGCCCATATCGGCCACACTAAAAATATTACCGATGCCCGCGATCAACTGAATAAAAACAAATTCAAATTTATCGGGTGTAAAAAAAGCACATATTAATACAATGTTTAAAAAGTTAAAGAGTGAAGTCCGACTATCAAAAAAAACACGTATCAAAATTGGAACTAAACAAAAAGGAATCGCGTAAATGTATTTTGGTTCAAATTTATAAACCAAACTGCTCGTTAAAATAAACAGAATAATAATTAAAAAAATAAACGTTACATGACTATTCTGACTAAAAATTGCTTTTCTAAAAAAAGCTAAAAACAGCATCATTATCCCTAAAATTAAAAAGCACGCCATAAACTGCCCAATAATTATTGAGTAAACAGGTTTGGCATTTTCTCTTGCTGTGAGTTCTTTATTGTAACTAAGTAATAAAGCGTTCTGCTCTTTAGTAACCACATCGTTTTTATGCACTAAAACAGTTCCACTCTCTATTTTCGATTTATAGATAAGATCAATTGGCTGTGTTTCAATTTTTACTTGGTTTGATAATAAGGCATCGTAAACTACATTAGGCACAAGCGCAGCCAGCACTTCGGTAACAAGTGATTCATTTTTTAAATATTTGTTTAAAAAAATTGCAGCCCTGTCGCGATTATACAATGTGTTTTTAGAAATAAGAGTTACTTCGTTACCGCTCACAAGGTTTATCATGGAGTCGGGCGCTGAAGCTGGCGTAACAGAAAGGTAAACACCCGTTTGATATAAATTGTCCAAGTAAATTTTTGCATTTGCTTTTTCATTTGCCGGCAACTCAGTTTCGGCTAAAAGCGATAATGTATTAACTTCCGTCTTTTTAAAATAGGGCACTTCTTTTTCGAAGGCATTTTTTTCGGCAAGCAATTCTTCGGTTGATTTCTTAAGTAAAAAATCAACCGTTGTAACGAGGTCGTTGTTAAGCCAAACATCTCCGGTATTTGCTACGGTAAAAGTATGGTTACTATGCTTGGGCAATAAATAGCCGCTTACGATAACGCATAATGTAAATACAATTCCTTTATACCACAGTGCGTGTTTATCCCTTATTTTTGTAACTACCGTATTCATTTTTCTTGCAGCAACAAAAGAAAAGAAATTTTATTGCTTTGCTTTATTTATGGGAAAAGATTATAAACATTCGGCTTTTATTTTACCTGACTAACA
>JAYTBK010000061.1:0-2093 GCA_043737035.1 Bacteroidota bacterium
GGTAACTGGCTTAACGCCTGATGTATTTTGTAAAACAATCTGCAAATAATCGGCAAAAAATTATAAATTTGCACTCAATAAAAACAACACATGAAACTTACAAATTTTCTATTCCTACCGATGTTTGTATTAAGCATTTCCTGCGACCCGCAACCTAAAGATATTAGCACGCAGGATATAACAAACTCGCAGACCGCCGACGGAAAAAATGCCAGCAATCTGGCCGACATAAAATTTGAAGAAGAAACACACGATTTTGGAAGAATCACCCAAGGAGAAAAAGTATCGTTTGGATTTAAATTTAAAAATACAGGCTCAGCAAATTTGATTATTTCATCGGCAAGTGGCAGCTGCGGTTGTACTGTACCGGAATTTCCGAAAAAACCAATTGCGGCGGGTGATGAAGGAACCGTGAACGTTGTGTTTAGCAGTGAAGGAAAATCGGGTGTTGTTGAAAAATCGGTTACCATCGTTACAAACTGCGAGCCTAGCACTAAAATTATTTACATAAAAGCCAATATTATTGTGCCTACCAATGCCAATAGTAATGAAACGCCGACTACTAAACACTAACCAATAAATAAAATAAAATAAAAAATGAATAGCTTAGTAATTTTAATGGGCGGTGGCTCTGCGGGTGGAAACCCTTTAACGCAAATAGTACCTTTAGTATTGATCGTTGTTGTATTTTATTTCTTTATGATCCGTCCGCAAATGAAAAAACAAAAGGACCAAAAAAAATACATTGAAGCCTTAAAAATTGGAGATAAGATCCTTACAATTGGTGGAATTTATGGTACAATCTTTAAAATTAATGAAGATGGTACAATGATAATTGCTGTTGAAGATGGTGGTAAACTCAAAATTTCTAAAAATGCAGTTTCTAACGACGCAACAGCTACATTAAATACCACTACGTAATAAATGGCTACGTCAGATGCCATATCACGCATTCGGCGACGGTTTGTAAACCAGAGCATTGTTACCTTTTTAATTTGTTTAAGCGTTGCTTCACTCCTTTGGGTGTTGCATGCTTTAAACAAAAATTACAAGTATACATTTTCCGTTCCTGTAAAATTTTCGAAGTTACCCGGCAACAAACTAATAGTTGGCGAGCTGCCCGAAAAACTGCAGGTTGACATAAAAACAAGCGGTTTAAAATTATTATTTATCGAACTTCAAAAAAAGCCGAAAGAAATTTTAATAGATTTTAGCACACTTAAAACCAATGCAAAGTCGCAGGCCTACTCCATCAGCAACGGAAATTTCAATATTAAAAACATCATCAATTTCGACGTTGAAGTTGTAAAAATACGTCCCGACACATTATTTTTTTCTAATAAAAAAGGGAACTCGCGTTTAATTCCCGTTAAAGCAAATGTGCAAGCCAGCTTTTTGCCCGGCTATTCAATGGTTACCAAAACTACCATTACACCCGCGTATGTTACCATTACAGGTGAAGGCCCTGAGGTTGACAACCTTGATACAATTTACACACAAGCTATTAATTTAAAAGATGTACACGCAAATTACAGCGCACCCGTAATGCTAAAAAAAGTATCCTCTAATATTAACTACAGCGTTAAAGAAGTGCAATTAAATTTTGAAGTTGACAGGCTTACAGAAGCAACAATTAAAATTCCCGTGCAAATAATAAACCGCGTAAATAACGAAACCGTAAAATTGTTGCCTCCGTTTGTAACCATACGATACCTCGTGGCCATGCGCGATTACGATGCGATTAGTGTGAATTCTTTTAAAGCAACAGTAAATTTCAACGACATCAACGATAAAAAAAATATGTTGAACATTAATTTAACGCGCTCACCTTCTGAAATAAAAATTATTAAAATTGAACCTCAAACCATTTCCTATTTAATTTATAAATAATGGTTGTAGGCATTACAGGTGGTATAGGAAGTGGTAAATCGGTAGTAGCAAAAATTTTTGAAACAATGGGTTGCGTGATTTATGAGTCTGACATAAAAGCAGCAGAAATGTATTTAAAACCTGAAGTGAAAAGCAAGGTAGTAAGCTTGTTTGGTGGAGAAGTTTATGTAAATTCTAAAGAGATAAATAAAAAATATATTTCA
>JAYTBK010000062.1:0-12488 GCA_043737035.1 Bacteroidota bacterium
AATAAACACCGCTGCCAATTCCTAAACTTCCGGTAGAGGCGGAAGTAAAACTTGCGGCCATATTTGGAATACCCGTAAAACTAATATTACTTGCGGTAACGCCCGGTCCCAACAAAACGTTTTGCACATATTGCGTAGGAGTCATAGTAACCGTTGTTATTTGTGCATCTGCGTAAATGCTCAATAATAAAATACAAATTAAGGTGTAAAATATTTTCATCTGCTTAAATTTTAAGTTCCAATAAAAAAGAAAATCAATTATTAAAGTTAACACATATTTATATAAATGTCAATTTTTATAATAATTGGAACAGGGCTATGCGCTAAAAAATATTAAATTAGAACTTTAATTTGAAATAATGCAAAAAAATTCAATCGTAACATATATTGAAAGCAATAAAGAACGTTTTTTAAACGAACTATTTGATCTCTTAAAAATACCGTCGGTTAGCGCCAAGCCTGAACATAAACTTGACATGCTTAAAACGGCAGAAGCAATTAAAAATAAACTCATTGAAGCCGGTGCTGACAACGTTGAAATCTGCCCAACCAAGGGTTATCCGGTAGTTTATGGCGAAAAAATAATTGATGCATCGAAACCTACTGTAATAGTTTATGGCCATTACGATGTGCAGCCGGCTGATCCAATTGACTTGTGGGATTCCCCGCCATTTGAACCTACCATTAAAAAAACTACTGTTCACCCCGATGGTGCTATCTTTTCACGCGGCAGCTGCGATGATAAAGGACAAATGTATATGCACATTAAAGCATTTGAAGCCATGGTTCAGACTAACACTCTGCCGTGCAATGTAAAATTTATGATTGAAGGTGAGGAAGAGGTTGGTTCACCGAACTTAGGCCCGTGGATCATTGAAAACAAAGACAAACTGAAAGGCGATATTATTTTAATTTCCGATACATCATTAATTGCAAACGATACACCAAGCATCGACACCGGTTTGCGTGGCCTTGCGTATATGGAAGTTGAAGTTGAAGGGCCTAACCGCGATTTACACAGCGGTGTTTATGGCGGAGCGGTAGCAAATCCAATCAATATTTTATGTAAAATGATAGCGTCGTGCCACGACGAAAATAACCACATTACCATTCCTGAATTTTACAAAAACGTAAAAAATATAAGTAAAGAAGAACGGGCAGAACTTGATAAAGCGCCATTTAATTTACCTAATTTTAAATCGGATTTAAACATTGCAGAAGAACAAGGCGAAAAAGATTTTACCACAAATGAACGAACCGGTATACGTCCTACCCTTGATGTAAACGGCATTTGGGGCGGTTATACAGGCGAGGGCGCTAAAACGGTATTGCCTTCAAAAGCCTTTGCGAAAATTTCGATGCGTTTGGTGCCCGATCAAAGTTCGGAAGAAATAAGTAATCTATTTAAAAAACACTTTGAAAGTATCGCTCCGAAATCGGTAAGAATAACCGTTACCGCGCACCATGGAGGCGAGCCTGTAGTTGTATCCATTACATCTAAAGGATTTAAGGCTGCCAGCAGAGCGATGGAAGAAACATATGGCAAGAAACCAATACCTACGCGCGGTGGCGGGAGTATACCTATTGTTGCGTTATTTAAAAAAGAATTAGGCTTAGATAGTATTCTTTTTGGTTTTGGTTTAGATAGCGACGCGTTACACTCGCCAAATGAACATTACGGATTGTTTAACTTTTATAAAGGCATCGAAACCATACCTTTATTCTATAAATATTTTACGGGTTAATCTTCGGGGTACGTGTCATGCTGAACTTGTTTCGGCATTTTACCTACACGAGATAATACCGCCGTGTTTAAATAATGCAGAAATGAAATCGGCATGACTATTTTAACTTCGTTTAATCTATTTATTCATGCGTACTAAGCCATCACTAGCAATTATCGGAGGTGGTCCCGCGGCGCTAATGCTAGCCTGCGGCCTTGATAAAGCAAAATTTAATATTTCACTGTACGAAAAAAATAACGCCTTAGGCCGCAAGTTTTTGGTTGCCGGAAAAGGAGGTTTCAATTTAACGCATTCGGAAGATAAAAGGCAGTTTGGAAACCGTTATACACCAAAAGGGTTTATGCATCCGTTTTTAGAAAACTTTTCTAATCATGATTTCATCAAATGGTTAGAAGTTATCGGCATCAATACATTTGTTGGCTCAAGTAAACGTGTGTTTCCTGTTAAAGGCACAAAACCAATTGAAGTCCTAAAAGCCGTTGAACGAACATTGTTACAAAATGAGGTAAGTGTTTTCTATCAGTACCAATGGAAAGGCTGGGAAGATGATGCGCTAATTTTCGATTTCAACAATGAAATTATAAAACAAAAACCCGATATAATAGTTTTTGCATTGGGTGGTGCAAGTTGGAAGGTAACAGGCAGTGATGGAGAATGGATGAAGTTTTTCGATCAGAAAAAAATTAATGTTCACTCTTTTGCTCCTTCTAATTGCGCATTTAAAATTAATTGGGATTTGGATTTTATTGCGAAACATAATGGAAAAGCGCTTAAAAATTGTGTTTTTAGTTGCAACAACCAAACCGTAAAAGGTGAAGCAACGCTTACAGAATTCGGAATTGAGGGTAGCGGCGTATATCCCTTGAGTGGAGAGATTAGAAAAAAGTTAATGGCTCGACCGGCGGGCAGTCTGCCCGAAAGTGAGATGCTAAAACAAGTTCAGCATAACAAGGCTATGATATCTTCAGCGCAATTAACCATTGACCTTAAGCCTGATCTGAGTTTTGAAGAAATTAAATTGCGCTTGGATAACAACGGAAAACTGTCCGTAAAAAACGTCTTAGAAAAAAAGTTAAATTTTACGTCGGTACAAATTGATCTTTTAAAGCATCATGCAAATAAAGATGTTTATCAAGACGCTCACCAACTTGCTGCCTTAATAAAACGTTTACCACTAACGGTTACCGGACTTGCGCCTTTAGATGAAGCAATTTCTACAGTTGGTGGAATTGATATAGGAGAGCTAACCGAAAATTTAGAATTAAAAAAATTACCTCAACATTATTGCATTGGTGAAATGATAGATTGGGACGCGCCAACCGGCGGGTATTTATTACAGGCATGCTTTAGTATGGGGTACACTTTGGCTAAGCACTTGAATGAAACAAATTGAATAGAAAAAAATACATAGAAAGAAAAAAGCAATCTCCTATTCTGTGAGGCTGCCTTGTGCCTCGCAGTGACGACGAAGCAATAGTCGCATCTCAGTGATGATTTAGAACTCGCAATTGTTTGGCGTTCTGGGGAAAGCAATTACATCGCGGATGTTAGTCATACCCGTTACAAATAATACCAAGCGTTCAAAACCCAAGCCAAAACCTGCGTGTGGGCAAGCACCAAATCGTCTTGTATCTAAATACCAACTCATCTCTTCTATCGGAATGTGCAGATCATTCATGCGTGCTTGCAGTTTTTCTAAGCGCTCTTCACGTTGCGAACCGCCGATAATTTCACCAATACCCGGAAATAAAATATCCATAGCTGCTACAGTTTTTCCATCTTCGTTCATTCGCATGTAAAACGATTTTATATCTTTTGGATAATCAGTTAAAATAACAGGTTTTTTAAAATGTTTTTCTACTAGGTAACGTTCGTGTTCGCTTTGCAAATCGGTTCCCCACCCTTCAATAATATATTGAAATTTCTTTTTCTTATTATGGTTGGATTCACGTAAAATTTCTATTGCCTCGGTATAAGTAATTTTTGCGAATTCATTTCGAAGACAAAAATTTAATTTTTCTAATAAGGTTAATTCGCTTCTTTCCATTTGCGGCTTATTTTTTTCTTCGTCGTGCAAACGTTGAGATAAAAAATCGATATCGTCTTTATTATTTTCTAAAGCATAAGAAATAACGTATTTCAGCATTTCTTCGGCCAAAGCCATATTATCTTTTAAATCAAAGAAAGCCATTTCCGGTTCTATCATCCAAAATTCGGCTAGGTGCCGGGTTGTATTTGAGTTTTCAGCACGAAAGGTTGGACCAAATGTATAAACATCACCAAAAGCCATTGCGCCTAGCTCACCCTCAAGTTGCCCTGAAACAGTGAGGTTAGTGGCTTTGCCAAAAAAGTCCTGCTTAAAATCAACATCACCGTTTTCATTTAATGGAGGATTTTTAACGTCGAGCGTTGTTACGCGGAACATTTCGCCTGCGCCTTCAGCATCGCTGCTGGTAATTATTGGCGTATGTAGGTACAAAAATTCTTTATCGTTAAAAAATTTATGTATTGCAAATGCCAACGTATGCCTTACACGAAATACAGCACCAAATACATTGGTGCGAAAACGTAAGTGCGCTATTTCGCGCAAGTATTCGAGGGAGTGTGCTTTAGGCTGAAGAGGAAACGCATTTGGTTTACTAATGTCAGATTCTGAATCACCATAAATTTCAATTTCCGAAACAACAATCTCAACGGACTGGCCTTTACCTAAAGACGTTATTAATTTCCCGGTAACGCCAATACAAGCGCCCGGCGTGATACGTTTTAATATTTCGGGATTTGTTTTTTGATGATCGACAACAGCCTGTAAATTATGAATGCACGAACCATCATTAATAGCGATAAAAGATGTATTACGAAACGTGCGTACCCAACCCTTTACGTTGATCATCTGATCAATCAATTCTCCTTTTAATACCTCCTTTATTTTAACGCGTGCCATATATTTTATTTAAGTATGCGAAGGTAATGAATGCAAAAGAGTTTGAAAATATTATTTTGATATTCTCTTTTGTGCTCGGACAAATTTAAAAGGAACTTTAGTTGACGCTTGTCAATAAATTTATTTATTTAGCAACCGGGCTATATATTTGCCGATTATATCAAATTCAAGATTTACATAATCGCCTTTTTTAAGTGTTTTAAAAACGGTATTGTGATAGGTATATGGAATAATGCACACGGAGAAAAAATCGTTTTTTGAATCCACTACGGTAAGGCTCGTTCCGTTAATTGTGATGCTTCCTTTTTCCACAGTAATATTGCCGGATGAAGAATCGTAATTTATTGTAAAAGTCCAGCTGCCATTGTTTTCAACAATATCCGTAACAATTCCAGTTTGATCGACGTGACCTTGCACAATGTGTCCATCAAACCGTCCGTTGGCAGGCATACAACGTTCGAGGTTTACAATATCTGCAACTTTAAGTTTGCCTAAATTTGTTTTTTGAAGTGTTTCATCAATAGCTGTGACGGTATAACTTGATCCGTTTATTTTTACAACGGTTAAACAAACACCATTGTGAGCGATGCTTTGATCTATTTTTAATTCGTGTGTGATGGCTGAACTAAATGTAAAATGCACGTTGGATTGATCGTGTTTTATCTGCTGTAACGTAGCAAGGGTTTCTATAATTCCTGTAAACATAAAAACAAAGTTAAGGTTATATTAGATTTTGCATGAAATTAGAAAAAAATTTACACACCCCTAACCCCTCTTGTTAAAGGGGAATAAAGCGGTTAACATCATTAAAAAAACGCCCTTACTTGCGCGCCACCAATATTTATAATTTTTGAGTTTGGTGATTTACGCCCGTCGTAATTAATACTAATTTGAATATTGTTGGTTAAGTTTCTTTGATAGCTTAAGCCCCACGTATAGTTGTAACCGGTTTTTAGCGCGTTAAGCATCTCGTAGGCCACCGGAGTGTTTTCAATGTCGTTATATGTGATGGATATAAAATTACATTTTCCTGTTAAGCTTCCTTTTTCAACCTGATTATATTTAAATTCAATACCATAATCGTTTACCTCAGCTTTTTGAAAGCCATCTTTAATAATGTTTTGTTTTTCACTATACTTATAAATTAAACTTACCCTAAATGCGGTATTTGGCTGGTAACTTAATCTTTGTTCAAAATCAAAGTATTCGATTGCATAATTACGTGTAGAAAAAAACAGCGATCTATTTGTTTTATTACCGTAAATATTAATGCTGTTTACACTCCAGGCACGTGTCATGTTCCAACGCCAGCGCCACTCGTGAGTTTCGTTGGCACGTGTTTCGAAACCATTGGTAAGTAATTGTTTTCCCAAATTATTTTGATAGGTATAATCGGTTCCAAAAACCGCAGCACTTTGATTAAAAAATAAACTCTGTCGGAGCGAATAATTTAAAGCGGTAACCAGCGAATCACTCAACCTGATATCGAAAGGATCAAATGTAAAAAGTCTGCCGTTATCATTTGATTTTTTATCAACCCTGTAGGCAGATTGTGTTGCAAAGCGTGCTAAAAACTTCATCGCTGCAGTAGTCGAATCTTTTAAAAAAACAGATGGACGCAAATTTAAAGAAAAGCTAAATTGATCATGCAACACTTTTACGTATTGATTTGTGGGCGTGTAAACTCTGATGTACAAAGCTTGGTCGGAAAATTGCGCGATCTCAAATTCATTTAATTCCGCAATTCCATTTCCATTATAATCTTTCCAGGCGTAAGTCCCCTGCCCCGCTGCTACCAGCAAATAATAAAATTCTTTTTTGTTTTCTAGTCCGTATCCGGTTTCATAAAACATATTCGATGTAGCAAATCCTTTAAATAGTTTTGGCGCGTATTCGATCCGGCTTAAAACGGTGTTATCGGGTTTTAGGAAAAGCGGGTTGGCATTTTTTAAATGCAATTCACGATATGTAAAAATTATGGAAAAAGGATGGTCGCGAATGCTGTTTATGTTAGCCGAAAAACCAATATTTTGCGCGGTGGTTGAATCCTTAAGCTCTGCGCTGTACGCTTGTTTATCGCGGCGTTCACGATAAAATATTTTATACAAATTACCGCTTGTGTCCCTGTTGGTTATATTTCCTTCCCACTCCCAAAATTGATACGACCGTGGCAATAACGTATCAGAAGTTGTTTTACGAAATTCGTTATGCTCGAACTCATCGAGATATGTGAATTTCAACTTTCCCGCGGCCTGCGAAAAAAGTGTTTTATGTCTGTAAAAATTGCTTCGTTGCAATAAATAATTACTCGTTAAATACGACCCGCTGTAATTAACGGATGTTGTTTTTGTGTTGTAAAAACTTTGGATACTGTGTTTCAAGCCTTGGTAAAAACTTCCTTCATCAAAAGCGTTAATGCCATATAAAAATTTTAATTTATTGCCTTTTTGGATACCGCCCTGTGCAAATACTACATTTTGATCAGTATTTACCGGAGCGCTAATAGGTCGATTCCAGTCGCGTTCAAATTCAACCGCCCTATAACGCTCAATAGGATTAAAATATTTTTGAATGTACTCATACCCAACATTGTAAACCGCGTTCAGCGATTCCTTTTTTATGGTATCATTTTTTATAACGGTTTGGTTGCTACTGTTTAATTTAAAGCCATAGCCTGCATCATTTTTCGCATCAAACCTGCTAAACGTATTGATGTCGTTTTTTGTGTAAACACCTTCAATATCCAACAAGTGGTATTTATCAAAAACATAGTTTGCGCCAAAGGTAGCCATTTGCTTTTTTTTGGGCGTAACTAAAGGTATAACAGGTTCGTAGTTGCCTTGCTTTAAGCCATTAATCGGGGCTAAAAATTTGTAAACACGTCCGTTTGCCGTAGTTGATACTTGAATGTAGTACCCTTTATTTTCCCCAACATAACTAAACTTAACCCTGTATTTTGCACTATCCGCATTAATTGAATACACATAAATTCCGGCAAACGTAAGTCCGCCAACCGTTGTATCTTTTTTTTGATAAAATACGTCGGTGTTATTAAAATCAGCTAAGGTTGCGCCACTCGAAACGGCGCTGCTTAAAGTATCTCCCACGTTAAACAAAATAAGTTTTTGTTGGTCGGTTAAAGTTTGCTGCAGCGTTTTGTTTTTATTGTCTTGTTCACCAAAGGCATTGAACCGTAGCTTTAATTTTTGCATTTCAACCTCTTCGCTAAAGAAATACAGCGACCGCGCATAATTGCGTTCGGCGTATTGAAATTCGGCAATAATTCTTTTATCTTTTGTAATAATTTGTTTTGCGGTAAAGGTTATTTCCGCTGTATTGTAATCGATAATGTAATCGTTTTCTTGGCCGCGTTGCAACAACCTTCCATCAATGTAAATTCGTTCGGTGCCTGATAATACAATGATAAACTGCTCGTTATCGGCTCCGCGCAGCCGATAAGGACCCTGATTATTTTCGGTGCCTTGTATTACATTTCTTGCAAATTTTCCTTTACTTACCGCGCCGCTTAACTGTGTTTTAAATAATACCGTTTTACCTTCTAATGTATCTTTAAAACTATTAGAAAAATACGCGCCCTGCGAACGTTTAAAAAAATTCATGAAATAACTATTGGGTCGTTGCAACTGAAAATCGCCAACAATTAATTTATTGTTTTCATTAGAGAGTTGAATAAATACTTTGTCAAATTCCTGCAATTGCGCTGTTGTTCCATCTGCCTGAAAAGGTATGTTATCATCCGTGGCGGCGAGTAATAAATCAACATCCTGTGAAAGTTTACCGCTTACCTGAAGGTTTAAGTTTGAGTTTACAACCACATCCTGATTATTGCCAAAGCTTATGCCGCGACTAATGCTGCCGTTTTTATTTAGCCCATCGCTGATAAACGATTCGGAGCCGTTATTATAAGGTTCAAACGAAATGGTGTAAGGATTTTCGGGCAACGACAAATCTTTAGTGAGCATTGATTTGCTTTTATGATAATATTGCTTCTCAAAATTATAAGGAAATGTTTTGTACGTTATTACAACTGTATCTGCCGGCCGGCTCTTAAATACAATGGCTTTTAATTTGTAATTTATTTTATACGTTGCAGTATCGGCAATAACGTTTTTTAATGTGGGTTTAACCGAACCGGGTATGAGGCTTAACGTATCTAAAAAAAGCGTATCACTTTTAAGCAGGTATTTTTTTTGTTTTAAGTTGGTTTGCGCTACTAACACTGCCGTGCTTTTAAACAGAAGAAAAGCTATACAAAAAATTCTGAAACCCACAGCATGTAATAACGGTTTATAAAGATAGAAATTGTATTTTTATCCGATAAACTTATAATTTATGCGTATTATCACATACAATGTAAATGGCATAAGAGCCTCTATTGGCAGGGGTTTGGTTGAATGGCTACAAAGTGCAGACCCTGATGTTTTATGTCTTCAGGAAATTAAAGCCACACCCGATCAGGTGGACACTAAATTATTTGAAAACATAGGATACAACATGTACTGGTATCCGGCACAAAAAAAAGGATACAGTGGCGTTGCAATTTTTAGTAAGGAAAAAGCCACGCACGTAGAGTATGGTTGTGGCATTGATATTTATGATAATGAAGGAAGGGTTTTACGCGCCGATTTCGAACACTGTTCAGTAATGAGCGTTTATCATCCGAGCGGCAGTAGTGGCGATGAACGGCAGGTTTTTAAAATGAAATGGCTCGCCGATTTCCAGAAATATATTTCAGATTTAAAAACCAAAGTGCCAAACCTCATTTTGTGTGGCGATTATAATATTTGCCATAAAGAAATTGATATACACAACCCGAGATCGAATGCAAACACATCAGGGTTTTTGCCGGAAGAGCGTGAATGGATGGAGCAGTTTATTCAATCAGGGTTTACCGATTCGTTCAGGCATTTCAACTCAAACCCTCACCATTACAGTTGGTGGAGTTACCGCGCCGGAAGCAGAAACAAAAATTTAGGCTGGCGGATAGATTATAATCTAGTTGCAAAACATCTTGAACCGTGTTTAACCAGATCTGTAATTTTAAACGATGCCGTACATAGCGATCATTGTCCGGTTTTAGTAGAATTGCAATTTTAACCTTTTTGGCGTTTGGTTTAGGTTTTTTACTTTTTAACATTATATTTGTGGTTATTATAAAATTTATGTACTGGGTATGAGAAAATTATTTATTCCAATTTCTGCAATTGCTCTAACGATAGGGGTGGCATCTTGTTCATCCTGTTCCGACGATAAAAAAGGGAATCACGACGGCTCCGAAGGGAAAGGCGGTGTTTATATGGGCGGCGTTATTCGATTAAATGAGGTTGAAGCCTTTAAAAGTCTTAATCCTATTGCTGTAAACGAAAACGTTGGATTTCATATTGGCACTCAATTGTTTGAAGGACTTGTAAAATTTGAACAAAAAGACCTTTCCATTAATCCTGCTATTGCCTCTAGATGGGAAAGCAATAGCGATCAAACCGAATGGACGTTCCATATTCGCCAACATGTTATGTTTCATCCCGACGCGTGTTTCCCTGAAGGAAAAGGCAGAGAACTTAAAGCGGCCGACGTAAAATTTTGTTTGGATAAATTGTGTACTTCCGATCCTAATAACGCACAGTTTGATGTTACTTTGAAAGACCGTGTAGTAGGCGCTAACGAAGCTTTCGAGTCGTCTAAAGGAGGTAAAAACATTAGCGTATCGGGTATAAAAGTAGTTAACGATAGTACGCTTGTTATTACTTTAAAATCACCTTTTGCAGGATTTCTTAATATACTTGCAATGCCTGGTTGCTGGATCTATCCAAAAGAAGCGCTTAATAAATACGGTTTGGATTTACGCATACACCCTGTTGGTACCGGACCGTTTTTAATGGAAACAGTAAAGGAAGGCGAAGTGCTTATTATGAAAAAAAATCCGAATTATTATGGTGTAGATAAAGACGGAAATAAACTTCCTTACTTAGATGGTTTAAAATACACGTTTATACGTGAGAAAAAAGCCGAAATACTCGAATTTAAAAGCGGTAACCTCGATATGGTTTACCGTTTGCCAGTAGAAATTTTCCATGAAATAATGGGTGATCTAGAGCATGCCAAAGAACGCAAAACTGATTTTCAGATATTAAATTCGCCGGCTTTTAATACAAACTATTTAGGGTTTAATTGCGCAAGCACGGTATTTCACAAAAAAGAGGTGCGTTTGGCTTTTAATTACGCGATAGACCGACATAAAATTACCGATTTTACCATACAAGGTGAAGGCTCTTCTGCCGATTACGGAATGGTGCCTTATGTGGAAGCATTTGAGAAAGATGGATATAATTTTAAAGGTTTAAAAGGTTACACGTTTGATCCCATAAAAGCAAAAGAATTCTTAAAGGCAGGGGGCTTTCCTGATGGAAGAGGTTTTCCTAAAGTAACTTTACAAATTAACAGCGGTGGTGGCGACAGAAACATTTTAATTGCCGAGGTTGTGCAAAAAATGCTTAAAGAAAATTTAAATGTTGATGTTGAAATAAATACAGTTCCTTTTGCCGAGCATATTGAACAGGTACAGTCAGGTAAATCCGATTTCTTTAGGTTTGCATGGTTTGCAGATTATCCGGACCCTGAAACGTTTTTAACTTTATTTTATGGAAAGCACGTGCCAACAGGAGCAAATGAAAAATCGTTCATTAATTATTTCAGATTTAAAAACGCACGTTTTGATTCCTTGTTTGCCGCTTCTTTTTTAGAACCTGATAAAACAAAGCGATATGCATTACTTTCAAGGGCCGAACAGATTGTTTTAGATGAAGCTCCGTTTATGCCAATATTTTACGATGAAAATTATAGCCTTGAGCAGTTAAACGTTCGCAATTTCCCGCAAAACGCTTTAAATTATTTTGATTTATCGGTAGTGTATTTAGTGCCTAGAGATAAAATGCCAAAAAAATAAGTTGATTTAACCATAAATTAAACCCGCTGAATTTTTTGCGGGTTTTTTTGTTACACTAATTTTACCTTGTACTTGTTTGCCATTTTTAGTAGCTGCTCCGGTGTAATGCCGTGTATGTTTTTAGCGTTGTGGTAATTTTCTACTGTACACACAAATACGCGATAATCGTATTGGGCTGCGAGTTTAAAGTAAACTTCGAGTTCCCAGTTTAAAGTGAATGTGTTATGCACGAATATTTTTGGCGCATTATTTTTCATAGCATTTTTAGTTTGTGTTTCGCATTGTTTGTATGCCAGATAATTGTTTTTATAATCGAAATTATAATTGCCTGTTGCGTCTGTAAAATAATCATCCACCGAAAAACATGGAAACGCCGGATCATTCAACACATTAGCTAACGTAGTTTTACCGCTTCCGGGCAAACCGCGCAATAATATAAGTGTGTTAACCATGTTATGTAAAAATATGCAAATGTGTTATAATTTTAGTTATCTCATACATTAGGTGACTCATTGTGTATATGATATTGGAAGAAACAAAAAGCCCTACGTCTCTGTAGGGCTTTTTTCGTGGGAGATACAGGGTTCGAACCTGTGACCCTCTGCTTGTAAGGCAGATGCTCTGAACCAGCTGAGCTAATCTCCCAATTTGGGATTGCAAATATAATAGCTTTTTTTTAACCGACAAATAAAATCAGGCGAATTTAAACCTATACTTCATAAAAATACACCTTAATTTGTGCAGCGTCTTTTAAAAAATCAATTTTTTGTATGGAATATCGATGCACATTAAAGCCAGTACGTAACTTGAGGTCGGCCATCAACTCCGCGTTTCT
>JAYTBK010000063.1:0-2081 GCA_043737035.1 Bacteroidota bacterium
TTTTTGAAAATTGGTTTAATGTTGCAAAACCAAACAAATATTGGTTAGCACGTTACGACAGTCGCGAAATAAACAGAGAACAAAAGTTGGTTGAAGCTGAAATAACCTTAGCCGATGCCGAACAATTTATTAAACGAAGCGCCCGCCGCTTATTTGTAAACCGAACAGTTATAAAGTACGGTGCCGATAAAATAATTGCGGTATTTGGAGTAGCCTTGTTGATATTTGGATGTTTGTATTTTTATTTTGATTTCCGAAAAAAACAGAATGATTATGTGTTGAATGAGATTAAAACGAAAAGTGAAGAACTGCTTAAGTCGAAATACATTAAAAATGCTGTTAAAGCAAAATATATTTTAATTGCGGAGCGTTTAAATCCAGGAACATTTAAAAATCTACTTACAAATATTGATGCCGATACTGCCCAAGCGGATGTTGTAAATAATATGATTTCGGTTTGTTTGCAAGCTGAGAGTTATAAATTAACCGGACAGCCACCGGTAAAATTAGCTGGAGACATTTTAAATTATCAATTGGAAAAATTAAAGGCAGAGAAAATTTTTGCTTCCAATAAAGTTTTTTCTCAAAACATTAATAAAGCCTGCGGTATAATTTACGAGTATATTATATTGAAGAGAAATAATTATGCGTTAGATACAATTGAGCGCGAAACATTTTATAAAAACACGTATCATGCCCTTTTAAATTTATTGAACGATACCGCCATTTTAAGAAAACTTAATATTGAACAATTTAATCGGTTAGTTCATGCGGTGCCCGAATTGGTAAATTATGACTGCGGCGACATAAGCAAAGTGGCGAACCTTTTATCGCCATACGGGCTTGAATCAAAAAAACGTTTCGATTTAATTTATCCTAAAGAAAAATTGGTGTCCCAAAATTGGCAGGATAAAATAACACACAATGGCGGTTACTATATGCTCGCCAACTTGAATTTATTATCCAATAATTTTGATGATTTTCATAAAAACTTAGATTCGCTTATTACCAACAATAAAAATTTTTTAAGTACTGTGGGTAATTATTCTTACCGAAGATTTATGTTGGATCTGATCATTACTAATAATCTATTTTCGAGTGAAGGAAAAAAAATTGTAGAAAAAATAGAAAGTAAGCTACTTGTGAAAAGATCCGTTAACTTAAAATACGCTGTGTTAAGCAATATGTGTTTTGATAAAACAGATGTAAATTCGGATGAATTAACGCAATTTCAGAAATCTGATTTTAATAATTTTAGTGTTCAATTACAGCCTGATAAGATTACATATATGCAGCTTTGCAAAGTAGCCGATGGACTTATTAGTGAAATCATGGGTGACAAAAACTTAAATACAGACGATCGCAATTTTAACCTGGCAATGCTTTACAAAACGCGGGCGTATTTATACAACCAAAAATGGAATTATAATGAAGCAGAAATTAAAAGCAGTTTAAAGCTTAGCCTCAATTA
This sequence comes from Bacteroidota bacterium, assembly GCA_043737035.1. Taxonomy (GTDB): domain Bacteria; phylum Bacteroidota; class Bacteroidia; order B-17B0; family Aurantibacillaceae; genus UBA4416. Next base: position 1,472 of record JAYTBK010000063.1, read on the forward strand.
TTATAATGAGGTAAGCGCAGAAGCGTTAACAAAAACGATTTCTTTCGGCCAAGCAAATTCAACAACTAAGCAGTTTCCGCGCGATAAAGTGTATAAGTACGTTTGCTTGGCCGATTTAAATAATGGTTGGTCGCCGCTGTCGGATTCATATTCCATAAATTCGTTTAAGGATAAAAACATTTTTTTAAACGCTATTATTGAAAACAATCTCCTTAATAAAACATTTTTATCTACCGATGCAGACGCAGAAATATTGAACAATTCATTAACTGTTTTAATTTCCGCCTACGATTTTGGCGATGATGAGAGCAAACCGTTCATTTTAGTGCCGTTTGAAGAGGCGTTAAAAAACAACACACTTAATAAGAAAATAGACAAAGAAATTTTACTTGCTTTTCTCACATGTTATTATCAGTCGGTTAAAAAATACGAAAACGCTAAAAAATATAGCGAGCAAATTAATTTTAAAATGTTTTTTTCAAAAGTTGTTTCTAACGAAAGTGATGAGAAATATAAACATTATCTTATTGCTAACAGTTTGCTGTATTATTACTGGAGCAAGCCTTTTAAGCCTTTTACGGGCGAAGACTTTGATGATCCAAACACTTCA
>JAYTBK010000064.1:0-5383 GCA_043737035.1 Bacteroidota bacterium
TGTCTTGGCGAAATTATAGTTTAGGATACGCTTATTTTCGGAAATACGCTCATAAATAATTTGAATTTACACGCGGGAATTTACACGCTTGAAGTTGTTTCCGGCGAAACCAAAAACACTTTCAAAATAATAGCAGATTAAAATAATTCAGCAGCGCACGGGCAGCTTTTTTGTTTTTCAAACAGCTTTACGCAATCTTTTTTGACAGATTTTTTTAACAGAATAAAACAATATATTTGATCAACATATTTTAGTTTTGGTATACAAAGTGCGGGGGTTCTATCCAAAATATTTATCATTAAATAAAAATACCTTCAAAAAAATGGATTTAAGAAACATTTCAGGTATTACTTTGTTTAAACGACTGCACTACAGTACCAAAATATTTTTTATTTTTTGGATGATGACCTCACAGCTAGTCATCTTATCCCAGAAAAGTTCAAATCCGGAATTCTCCTCAATAAAATTTCAAATAGAAGACTCATTAAAAGTAAAAGCTTATGAAAACATTGGCGATCGTTACAACACACAAAAGAATTTAGATTCCGCAATATTTTATTATGAGAAAGGATATGAACTGGCAAATAAAATTTCGTATATGAATGGTGTTGGCCGTAACGCCTATTCGCTTGGTAATATTTTCCTTGATAAACAAAAAAATGATCGTGCGATTTTTTTTTATTTAAAAGCTATTTCGGCATGGGACAATATAAATTATCAAAATGGTTTAGGCGATTGTTATACTAACCTGGGATTAGCTTACCAAAATCAATCTAACTTTCCAAAATCGTTTATTTACTATTTTAAATCTTTACGGATAAAAACTATCCTCAATGATAAAGAAGGAATTGGTAATAATTATTTCAACATCGCGTCGGTTTACGATGAACTCGGGGAAACTGATAACGCACTCGAATATTATTTTAAATCAATATCCGTGTTTAAACAAACCGATAGTTTAAATTTAGCCGGTGCTTATTTAAATATCGGGTTGGTCTATCTGCACCAGCAAAACTTTTTAAAAGCTGTACAATTTTATTTTAAAGCGCTTGAAATTGCAACGACAATGAACGACAAACCTACACTAACGTTGTGTTATTTTAATTTGGGATCACTTTATGATGATATAGGCCAATTGAACAAATCCCTCGAATATTATAATAAATCGCTTTCCATCGACGAGGAGGCAGGCGATGAAATTGGTATAACCAAATGCTTTATAAATATTGCCGAAATATACTCGCGCCAGTCAAATTACAATAAAGCAAATTTATTTTACAAACAGGCACTTAAAATAGCTTTAAAAAATGAAGATATTAGAGAGCTAATTGAAATTTATGAAGGACTTTCGACTGCCGCACAGCATAATAAAAATTTTAAAGCGGCTTACGAATTCCATTGCAAATTTAAAGAATTAAACGATAGCATTTTTAATTTAGAAAACAGCAAACAATTGGGTGAAGCCCGTACAACATTTGAAGTAGAACAAAAAGAAACAGAACTCCGGGCTAAACAATACCAACAGGAAAAAATTTATAATACTCAGCAAATAAAAAAAGAGTTAGAAATTAAAAATCAAAAACTGGCGCGTAACGGCTTTATTGCCGGAACTGTTTTTTCGTTACTCTTGGCCTTTTTTGCATACCGAAATTTAAAACTAAGTCGCAAAGCAAACAAGGTTATAGCCTTACAGAAAGAGTATTCGGAAAAACAACGTCAATTGATAGAAGTGAAGCAAAAAGAAATTATTGAAAGCATTACATATGCTAAAAATTTACAAACAGCGATTTTACCGTCCAATAATTTTTTAGAAAAGCACATACCGCAAAATTTTATATTTTACCGGCCTAAAGATATTGTTGCCGGCGATTTTTATTGGGCCGAAAAAGTGGGCGATGTATTTTTTATTGCTGTGGCAGACAGCACAGGGCATGGCGTTCCGGGAGCAATGGTATCTGTAGTTTGCAGTAATGCTTTAAACAGTGCCATTAAAGAGTTTAAACTTAAAGCGCCCGGGAAAATATTAGATAAAACACGGGAGCTCATTTTGCAAACCTTTGAAAAAAGCACCAATGATGTTAAAGACGGAATGGATATTTCTTTGCTATGTATTGACGATAAACGGCAAAATATTTTGTGGGCAGGTGCTAACAATCCTTTATGGTATTCGAATGATAAAACAATCGTTGAAATTAGAGGCGATAAACAACCGATAGGAAAAACGGAGAATGCCACGCCTTTTACCACACATAAAATTGAGTATAGTGCGGGAATGATCTTTTATTTATTTACTGATGGTTTTATGGACCAGTTCGGAGGCAGTTTTATCAGAAATAATGCAACCAACTTTTTTGGAGAAGGTAAAAAATACAAAAAGAAAAAATTTTTACGGCTTATATCAGATTGTTTCTCTTTGCCGTTACCGCAGCAGTCCACCATTATTATCAATTCATTTGATGAGTGGAAAGGAACATTAGAACAGGTGGATGATGTTTGTGTTTTAGGTGTAAAACTTTAATTGCCCTCCCAAAATGTTCCTCAATACATAAACATCGTTTGTTAATCTCTATACCATTTCGCAATGTCGATTATCACACCCAAAGAAGCAAAATCGGGTGTATGTTTTATATTTTGTCCTGTGAGGTTAACCGTTAATCCATATTGCGCCTGAAGTTTTATAAATTTATAACCGCCACGCAACGTAATTGCAGGTTCCGCGAACAAATAAACCGGATTGGTAAGATTGTTTGCATCTAAATAATCTTTTTTAAGATCGGCGGAAGAATAATTGGTTTGGTCGAAATAGGTATACTTTACCGCTGAGAATTTTGGCGTTAATGCTATATCGAAATATTTACTGCGGTATCCGAAATTAGTTTGCAAAAATCCTTTCGCCGCACGTGCGTCAAATGAAGCGGAGTATTGGTTATTAAAGGAATCAGTCATTTTCTCTTGTTTGTGTACCTGTCCGTATCCGCCACCAATAAACGTTTCAAATACAAAGTTTTTTTCGCTGTTGCGAAAATATCCAATACCCAATTCACCAATTACACCATTATTGTTATATCCGTTGTCTCCATTGTAATTTCTGTAGAAACCGTTTGCTATGATGCCAACATTCTCGCTTACGGCAACCGCGGCCTGCACATCGTTTTGGGTAACGTTTACTTTTATTTCTCCTTTATCTTTTAGTAACGGAGCGTTTATAGCATTGGAAGTATACAACGTTGTGGTGCAAGAATTAAACAGAGAAGCAATAGCAATAGCACCTGCGGAAATCAATAATTTTTTCATGTTAACTAATTTTTGTAGTATTTTAATATGATATTTTAATGCCACATGTAATACGAACGATCACTAATTCATTCAGCCAATTGTATTGTTATTGTGGATATTAGTCGGCAAAAGCTGGAATAAATAAATCGTGTATTTAACTATATTTGTATTTAGATGAATTTAAGAATTGCTATAAAAGCTTGTACCTTATCCCTATTTGGATTTTTTCTTTTCGGTTCATCTATTTCAAACGGACAAAATAACAAAGTAGATAGTTTGCTTGCAGTACTGCCAATGGCACTCGATTCTGCTTACGTTTATACTTGCGGTGCTTTGTCGGACGAATACTCAAGCAACTACCAAATAATGAAAGCATTTAATTACTTGGATTCAGCGATAATTAGATGCAAAAAAAAGAATAATATCGGACTGCTGGCATACTCATACAATTTACAGGGAAATTTATTTAATTATGTGGGCGATTATTCAAAAGCACTCGACAGTTTTGACAACGCGCTAAAAAATTACGAGAAAATTAGTTTAACACGGGGTAGAACCAATATTTTTCTTAATCGAGGAACTACCTATTACAGTATTGGTGATTTTAAAAAAACAGAATATAATTTCCGTTTGGCTTTGCAATATTACTTTAAGGGAAAAAATAAAGACGATGCTGAACTGGGAAATATTTATAACAATCTTGGAAGTGTGTGCGGATCGCAAAACAATTTTATTTTAGCAGAAAACTATTTCAAACGGGCGTTGGCACTTTACAAAAAATCCGGCGATAGCCTGAGCGTCGGCTACATATATAATAATTTAGCCAACATCGCCACAAGTGAAGAAAGGAATGAAGCGGCGTTGGAATTATTTAAAAAAGCAAAAGATTTAAAAGTTGCATTTGGTAGCAACGGTGAAAAGGCTATTGCATACCGAAACCTCGCCGTGGGCTACACAAACATGAATGATTATAAATCGGCGTTGAAAGAATTAAAAAATAGTTTTTTATTTACAGATACCACCATTAATAATATGCAGTTACTAGAGGTATATAAAGATTTAGCGCGTGTATATGAGCAATTAAAAATGCCCAAGGAAGCGGTAGAGTATTATAAAAAACTTCAAAAGGTAACTGCAACCGTTAACGAAAAAGAAATATCAAATACTATACTTCAAAAAGATATGATGGTTGATCTATCAAGCGCTTACCTTGCTGATAGTTTAAAACAAGCTTCGCATATAGAACTGCAAGCCGTTGAAATTAGCCGCAATAAAACGGTGAAGTATTCGCTTATAATAATTATTACACTCGCAATTTTGTTTGCTGTGGTACTGTATAAAAAATTTAGAGAATCACAATCGCAAAAAAATGAAATTAGTTTGCAAAAACATTTGGTTGATGAAAAACAAAAAGAAATAATTGATTCGATAAGTTATGCAAAACGCATACAAACAGCGCTTTTAAGCGATGATCTTATTACAGAAAACATTGCACAACATTTTGTAATATTTAAGCCGAAAGACATTGTTAGCGGCGACTTTTACTGGACATCTAAAATAAACGGCGCGCATGAATTATTTTACCTTGCCGTGTGCGACAGTACCGGACATGGCGTTCCGGGCGCATTTATGAGTATTTTAAATTCGGGATTTTTAAATGAGGCTCTAAATGAACGGCAAATTTTAGAGCCGCATAAAATTTTTGAACATGTTCGGAAACGCCTTATCGAGGTTATTGGTAAGGACGAACAAAAAGATGGTTTCGACGGCGTGTTAATGTGTTATAACAAAACATTAAACACGGTAACTTACGCCGCTGCAAATAATTGTCCGGTTCACATTCAAAATAATATGATGGTGAAGTTGCCGTATGATAAAATGCCTGTTGGAAAAGGAGAACGCGTTGATGAATTTAAATTGTACAGTTTAAACATGCTAATAGGCGATACTATTTATTTGTTTACCGATGGTTACGCCGATCAGTTTGGTGGTGAAGGCGGCAAGAAATTAAAATCGAAAGTATTGAAAAATATGCTTCTGGATTCGCATTTAATGCCAATAGCGGAACAAAAATTGATTTTGGAAAACGCGTTCGACCATTGGAAAA
>JAYTBK010000065.1:0-12350 GCA_043737035.1 Bacteroidota bacterium
GCGTAAGTTCAAAATCAACTCTTGCTTCGCGGTATGTATTGTCGGTTTGTATAATGCCACGGATATCAATCCACAAATTCTTTACTCCAATTTGATTTAAATATGCCGATACAATTTTTGTTGAAAGTATTTCACCAACGCTTACAATTTGGTCGTATTCAAAATCGAAAGAGTGGGTTGGTTCATCTTCAATTGCCCAGTGGAGTTCAACAAAAGTATTTTCTAATTCGGTAAATATCGGATGCAACCCCGATGTAAATAACTCATCACAAATTTGAAAATGAAATTGTTTAATTTCTTCCAATACAGTTTCGGCGTTGCCTGTTTTATAAAAAAATGCGCTCGCTAATTGTTCAAGTGCGTTGGTAGTTTTTCCCATGGCTGAAATCACTATCACGAGTGGTTCGCCAATAAATTGTTTTACCACAGTAGCCAAGTTTTTAACGCCTTCAGCATCTTTTACCGACGCCCCGCCAAATTTAAAAATTTGCATAAATTAATTTTTATAAATATAAATAACCACTTTTAGAAAATATATTTCTTGTTTAAATGTTTGTTAGAGGAATATAAACATATTTCTATTAGAGGTAGGCACTTTTAAGTAAATTGGCAACATGGTTTTTTCCGATATAAAAAATAAAAATTACCCGTCGGATGATGTATTTGATTTGATTTATCCGCGTGCGTATAGGATTCACTCCGAACGGCATTTTACTCCCGTAAATATTGCGGTTAAAGCAGCTCAGTTACTGGTTGATTCGTCTGACGATTATATTTTAGATATTGGATCGGGCGTTGGTAAATTTTGCAGTATTGGCGTTTCAATTACAAAAGCCAATTTTTATGGCGTTGAAAAGAGAAAAAAGCTCATTAATGTCTCAAATAAAATTAAGCAGCAATTTAAATTAAAGAACGCGCATTTTTTACACAAGGATTTTACTGAATTGGATTTTAAAAAATACAACGGCATTTATTTTTTTAATTCGTTCCATGAGTATTTTGATGAGACTTGCATTTTAGATACAGCATCCAAAGTTTCCTTAAAAGTTTATAGGAAATACCACGATGATCTAATAATAAAATTAGATGAGTGTAATGCCGGCACAAAGCTCGTTACCTACCACACTTTTAAAAACAGAATTCCTTCAACTTTTCGTTTTATTGATAGCAACGCAAACGGCCTGCTAAAATTTTATATCAAAAAGTAAAAATTAAATGCTAGTCTATTCTAAATTTCCTTTAACGATTTACCGGCATTTAATATAGCAACTTGCTGCGCTACATTTTGTGCCATTTCCTTAAATGCCAATGCCTGCGGTGTTGTTTCCTGTAAAACCGCGGGGCGGCCGATATCGCTTGCTTCACGGATACTTTGTATCAAGGGTATTTCTCCAAGTAGCGGGATGTTCATTTCGTGCGCTAAATTTTTTACGCCGTCTTTTCCAAAAATATAATATTTATTTTCCGGTAATTCTTCCGGTGTAAACCAAGCCATATTTTCTATCACTCCAATTACCGGAACATTTATAGTGGGCAATTTAAATAATGCAATTCCCTTACGCGCATCTGCAAGCGCTACAACTTGCGGGGTACAAACAATTAGGGCACCGGTTAACGGAATTTGGCTGCACAGCGAAATTTGAATATCGCCGGTACCGGGAGGAAGATCAACAATTAAGTAATCGAGCTCGCCCCAGTTGGTATCCATAAATAATTGCGTTAATGCTTTAGATGCCATCGGTCCGCGCAAGGCAATCACCTGATCAGGCCCTGCTAAAAAGCCAACCGAATTCAATTTTACGCCATAGCTTTCAACCGGCGCCATTTTAGGCTTTCCTTCATATTCCGATCGGGCGGGCATTTCATTTTGCACATCAAACATAATGGTTTGCGAGGGGCCATAAATATCTGCATCAACTAACCCTACTTTTGCCCCTTGTTGAACTAAAGCAATGGCAAGGTTGGACGCGATGGTTGATTTTCCTACGCCACCTTTTCCTGAGGCAACAGCAATAATGTTTTTTACTTTTGAAAGCGTAGTGTTGTCCGTAATGCGCGTAGTTGTTACGTTTGCAGTCATCGTTACATTCACAATCGCATCTTTATCTACATAATGCTTAATGGCGTTTACACACGCATTGTGTATCATGTCTTTCATTGGGCACGCGGGGGTAGTTAGTACAACTGTAAAAGAAACATTGTTTCCGTTTACCGCTACATCTTTAACCATACCAAGTGTTACCAAATCTTTTTTAAGATCAGGATCATCCACATATTTTAAAGCGTCGGTTACGCTGGCGATTGAAATTTCCATCTGATTTAAATTAACCGCAAAGTTCGCAAAGTTTTTGCAGAACTCGCGAAGCTCATTTTATATTTGTTTAGCGAGGTTCAACAACTTCCCTTCTTCAAAATCCTTACCCATTATTTGCAAACCTATTGGAAGGCCGTTACTATGCAAACCGTTAGGAACTGAAATTGCTGGACAACCAACAATGTTAGCCTGTACAGTAAAAATATCTTCTAAGTACATTTTAATAGGATCTTCACTGTTTTTCCCAAATTCAAAGGCTGTTCCGGGTGTCGAAGGCGTTATTATAAAATCGTATTGAGATAAAATTTCGCGTGTTTTCTCACGAATTTTCTTGCGCACCTTTTGAGCTTTACTGTAATATGCATCGTAGTAGCCGGCGCTTAAAACAAACGTACCTAACATAATGCGTCGTTTCACTTCTTTACCAAAGCCTTCGCTGCGTGTTTTTTTATACGTGCTTTCAAGGTCGTTGCCATTTGCACTTCTATAACCAAAGTGAACACCATCAAACCGCGATAGATTTGATGAAGCTTCAGCAGTAGTTAAAACATAATACGTCGGAACGAGAAAATCGAGGTAGGGAAAATCAACACCGGCAATCGTATGTCCGTTTAGTTTTAATTTATCTAATGCTTCAAGTGTTTTGCTTTTAACCTCAGGGTCTAAACCGTTAGCCTCAACACACTGGTTGAGGTAAGCTATTTTGTAATACCTTTTTTCGTTTAGTATTTGTACGTAATTGTCTACCGGTTTTTGCGAAGCGGTCGTGTCAAATTCATCGGCGCCCGCCATCATATTTAAAAGCAATGCTGCGTCGTCAACCGATTTTGTAATGGGTCCGATTTGATCAAACGAAGATGCATAAGCAATTAATCCCCAACGGGAAATTCTTCCGTAAGTTGGCTTTAATCCTACTGTTCCGGTAAACGAGGCCGGTTGCCGAATTGAACCTCCAGTATCTGAACCTAAAGCTACATGGCATAAATTTGCAGCAACAGCAACTGCTGAGCCTCCGGAAGAACCACCCGGAACTGTTTTTTCGTTTAAAGGATTTAAAACGTTTCCGAAAGCTGAATTTTCGTTGCTGCTTCCCATCGCAAATTCATCGCAATTTAGGCGCCCAATAATGATTGCATCTTCCGCCAACAGGCGTTCTACAACTGTGGCAGAATAAAGAGATTCAAAGCCTTCGAGTATTTTGGAAGAAGCCGATACTTTATGTCCTTTGTAGCAAATGTTATCTTTTAAACCAATTATTACACCAGCAAGTTTACCTTGTATTTTTTTGGAAATTTTTTCATCCACTAATTTGGCCTGTGCCATAGCACTTTCTGTAAATACTTCAAGAAATGCGTTGAGTTGTTTTTTTTCCTCAATAATTAAAACTGACTCTTTAACCAGGTTCACGCAATTTATTTTTCCTGCTAATAAATCGGCCTGGAGCGAGTTGATATTTGTAAATGTATACACCGTTTATGCTTTAAATAATAAAAGCGCCAATCGCAAAGAATGACGCTTTAAGTAATAATAAAAATAAATTATTTTGTAGGGTTATTAATATTGTTTGATTCGTCGGATGTTTCCCCTTTGGATGCCTCTTTGAAATCCTTCACACCGCGGCCCAATCCTTTCATTAGCTCCGGAATTTTTTTACCTCCAAATAATAACAAAACTATTACCAAAATAATAATGATTTCTGGTGCGCCTAATCCGCCCAATATGCCTAATATAACCGCTTGTGCCATCTTTAAAAGTTTAGAATACAAATATACAATTTAAATGCTTTTTAAACAAATTAGCTAAAATCACCTATTTTTGAATAAAATCATTTTATGATCAAAAAAATAGAACACATTGGCATTGCAGTTAAAAATTTGTCTCATTCAAACGAGTTGTTTAAAAAACTTTTTGGTAGCGAACATTACAAAGTTGAAACTGTAGAAAGTGAAAGTGTTGGCACATCTTTTTTTATGGTAGGGGAAACTAAAATTGAACTTCTGGAAGCAACCGACCCAAACAGCGCAATCGCTAAATTTATTGAAAAAAAAGGTGAAGGAATCCATCATATTGCATACGAAGTTGATGATATCTATAAAGAAATGGAACGCCTAACGACTGAGGGATTTGAAATTTTAAACAAGGAACCAAAACAAGGCGCAGATAATAAGCTGATATTTTTTCTACACCCAAAAAGTACTAATGGTGTTTTAGTGGAACTCTGTCAGGAAATAAGTTTGAAGTAAAAAAAAATTAAGGCCGGAGCCAGTATGATTTTAAAGTAATGGCTAAGATTTAATAGATAGTTTATTTCTCTATAATAAAAATATTTAATGCTGATGGGCTTTAAAATCGCAAGCAGAACTTTCGGTCGAAAGATATTCCGCTTCGTTTTCTAAAAAATTATTACAATAATGTTTATCTCCCGAACCGCCTTGTATTAAAAAATAATTGATCAAAAATAATTCATAGTTGAGATCGCCATAAACCCATTTATTCGTTTTGCGGTACCAGGGCGCTTTTTCGTTCCACTTATTTTTTAATGGATTAAAAAAATAATTAATGCCCGAGAAATCGGAAAATTGAAATGTATGAATCATTTCGTGAGCGAATACATCATAAAATAATGTTGAATGGTGTAATGAATCGTTCAGTAAAAACCCATTGGTAACAGTGCTTCCCACCAACTTAGGTGCGTAACGGATTTGTTTGGTTCTAAATACCGGTACGCCTGAGCTTAAACTTGTTTTGTAATCGAAGTTGCCATATACCGCCAAAATCATCGTCGCACCAAAAGTTGAAGCCATAATTTTAGGACGAAGTTTTAAATGTTTGGTTTGCAATTCGATGCGTAAAAATCCAACATCGTAATGCCATATTTCCCAAAAATTACGGTTCGCGGCGGCGTTCTCAACTATCGAATTTCCTGCGTTGTAAACCAACCTAGCCAAATACGCGTATTCTAAATTTTGCCTTACCGAAATTAGTGAGTTAATTCTTTTACCGGCATACATTATTACTCCGCCCCCGCCCCCAACTAAAAAGCCTTTTGCAAAAGCTTTGTACCATTTTTGTTCTTTATGTTTATTAATAATGGAACCTACTCCTCCTGAAACGGCGCCGATTAAGCCATTATACATTGCCGATTGCGACCGGTAATCTTGCGACAACAAAGCCGTTTTTGTAAATGCACAAATTAGAAAAGTAAAAACAATGTGTTTACAGAACCTCATTTTAAAAATATAATAAACCACATTGCCATTTATACGTATAAGTTTTGAGTTACTTATTTGGTTTCCACGTTATCGGGGTACATTTCAAAATTTTTGATGTTGTTTATCACTTCAATTTTTAAAATTTCGGTATTAGCATCGTTATAATAATAAATTTGCTTGCTATCAGGCGAAGTCATTTTTATAGCGTGGTTACCTGTTTTGGTTAGTACACCTAATTTACCGTAGCTTTCGGTATAAACTTCATCGCCAACAGGGGCAATATCAAAATACAGTCTTCCTGCACTCCACTTTATAGGTTTGGTTAACGTGGTATCTGTATAATTGTATTTATACGTGTGGCAATCAATATCATAATGGTTAGTTTTCCAAACAGTTTTTGAACTGTATGGCGTACCGTTTAAAATACTATTAACAGTTGATTTTATAAGTACACCTTTATAGTAAACGGCCTCAGTTTTTACATCGGCTTTAACTTTAATAAGCACAGAAAAATCGAATACGCTATGGGTTACGTAAAGATCGTAATCGTTATTTTTAACGTGGTAAGCATCGAGGTTGCCCATTTTAAAACCCGCAACTTTTATGGTAAATGTTTTTGTTTGAGAACACAACATTTCGGCAGAAAAAAAGATCAAATAAAAAAAAGATTTAAATTTTGCACACATAGCTAAAGTAAAGATACAAAATAATGAGTTGTGGAATCCCATCTTCATGCGGGTTGAATTGTATAGATTAGTGAAGAGATAGATGGCACAGTTTTTTATTGAATAGATAGAATTTCACAAAAAACCCCAAGTAAACTAATATGAATAAGATAATACTATTTGCTGCTTTGTTTATAGTGGTTTGTTCTTGCACGCAAACCGAAGTACTAACAACTACTAAAGAAATACTGAACGCGGCCAACGGTGGTTCGGCATTAACTAACGATGAAGTTATTCGCGGGTTAAAGGAAGCGCTTACAGTGGCCACAAAAAATTCTACAGCTAGTGCATCAAAATTGGACGGCTTTTATAAAAATCCACAATTGTTTATACCGTGGCCTGCAGAAGCACAGGCAATGCGTGAAAAATTAATTCAGTTTGGTTTTGAAAATCAGATTATACAATTTGAGGCGTCGCTTAACCATGCTGCCGAAGAAGCTGCGAAAAATGCAGCGCCTGTTTTTATTGATGCAGTAAAAGGAATGAGCATTTCAGATGGCTTTGCAATATTAAACGGTAATGATACATCGGCTACACATTATTTACGTGAGAAAACATTTTCTACACTCAAAGTAAAATTTTTTCCAGTTGTAAAAAATGCAATCGATCAGGTAAATGTGACGGCATATTGGTCGCCACTGGTAACAACCTATAATAAAATTCCGGGTGTTGTTCCGCAAAATCCGGATTTAACCGACTATGTTACAAATCGCGCAATAAATGGGTTAATGGTTTTAATTGGAAAAGAAGAAACGAACATTAGGCGCAATGCCGGTGCACGCGTAACCGAACTTTTAAAAAAGGTGTTTGGAAGAAAGAAGTAGGTTTATTGCGATGCGTCACAATTTCTGGTTAAACTAAAACGCGGCATTTAAAAGCAGTCGGTGCTAATTAATTATAAAATTCTTTCCGTGTGATAGAAACCGAATTATCAGTTTTTGCTTCTTTTATTTTAAACTCAATAGTAACATTGCTATGGCCGCGTTTTTTATCAGAAATTAATTGCATTGGCCTATCTTTACTGTAAATGGTGTCGTTTTTTTCAGGATTTTTTTTGTCGTATTGAATCGCTTGTAGCTTCGTAAAATAGAATCCGGTTTCGAAAACATTCAACACCAACGAATTTTTTGGACCCACGCTGTCAGTTTTTAGTAGGGTACATTTTCTTTCGTTGCCGTGCATCAACTTTACATTTATATGTCGCTCCGATTTATTTTTGATGGTGATGGTAGCATTTTGAGAAAATACATTTCCAAAGAAAAACAGGTTTAGAAATATAAAAGTGAACTTTAATAATTTAATAGATTTCATAATTGAATATATTGAATTTAAAATTTGTGTTGGCTAAAATTAGATATTTTTTAATGAAAGACGAATTCAATAAAATATGATTTTTTTAATAGTGAAAATAACCGCCGAAAAACGCAACCGTGTTAGTACCCTTAATTTTATATGCTTACCAGCTTGTCTTTAGAGAAGGTAAATATAAAGTGGCGTTTGTTGTTTTTGTCTGAAACCCAAATTTGCCCATTGCCAACCGGGTTTTTTTATTTTTTTATTTAAAAGCATAAAAACTTCTTTCGAAGTTTGTCCGCATAAAATGTGGCGAAGCGTAACATTGTGCCTTTCAGTGTAAAGTTTTCCGCCCACCAATTGCCATCGTGCCTTTTTAAAAAATAAGAATTGTTTTCGCAGTTGGCAATAATAACACTATCGGAAGCGGGAAGGACATATAACGCATTTTGACAATATTCAAATTCTTCAAAGCTATTGAAAGCTTTTAAAATTGTATTTACAAAGTCATCATTTATTATTTAAAAGGCAGGATTTGTGGGCGGAGAATTTAAGTCGGCGCGTTCAAAAGGAATAACGGCATCGTTATCAATGTTAATGGTCTTGTTAAATTTAATGGCTTTCTGTGCTGTTCCAATCAAGGTCAGGCAAGTCGTTAAAATTATAAGAAATATTTTTTTCATGGTGTTGTGTTTTGTCGGCGGGACGTTCACCCTTTTATAGTTTAAATTATCCAGTTCACATAGTTTGTTAAGTTTTTTTAGTTAACCAGAGAAAATATATTAATCGTAAAACCTAATTTAATTCTTCACTATTTTTTTAATAGCTACTCCTTTATCCGTAAATATTTTTACATAATACATTCCTGAAGTAAGGTTGGTGATGTATATCGTTGCAACAGCACTTTGACTATAGTGAGATAAAATATGTTGCCCCATCGCATTATAAATAGATACGTTGTAAGTTTCAACTCCGTTTCCTTCCACATTAATTATACCGTTTGCCGGATTAGGGTAAACTTCAAAATTATTCTTTAAATCAATTTGCTCTACACCTGTACATCCATTTACCAAAACTGTTACTGCCGAACATGTTCCTGGTGTTACGCAGCCACCTTCTCCTCTTATATAATACGTAGTTGTTGCAGTTGGTGTAACACTAATTGTATTTCCGGTAGTGCTCGTTAAATTCGTTGTTCCGCAACTTCCGGTATAAATATTCCACGCCGCAGCGCCATTTAAGCTTCCGGTTATATTAATCACAGAATTATTACCTGTGCAAATTGTAGGCTGACTTGCCGCAACAGAGGTTAAGGAAGATTGCGTACACGGCATTAATGTTCCTCCGGTTGTAGGAACTATCACCGTTCTAAATTTTTTATGTTCAACATTCGACAACACTTTATTTTCTAAACCATCATTATACCATTGCTGCGTGCCATCATCACTCATCAATTCTACAGACGATCCATTATAAAATGGAGAAGGAAAACTAACGATTCCTTCAGGATTTAGCCCCGTTAAATCTGCTGTTAATAAAACCGGCGCGCTGCCCGCAGAACCATTCCATTCATACAAGGCCGCGTTTAAATTACTATCGTAACTTCCTGCAACGATTAGGTATTGTCCATTTGCATTTTTTTCAAGACTCCTGATTCCTCTTCCATTTAAATTTAATTCGATGGGCGTGCCATATTGTGGAGTACCTATCGGACTTCCATTATTAAACCAAGCCTCAAAGTTTTTTACCGGGCAAATCAATGCTTTTGTTCTGTTGGAAACAGGCACAAGAGGCGCGCGGAAACCAATGTATAAAGAAGTGTCATTTGGGCCGAGGCAAAGGCCTTCAATATTCAGCCCTCCTATTTGTTTTGGGATCATTCCACTGGCACCGCTTGCCGTAAAATTATATCCGCTGGCGTCACCCCAGCTTGTCATGGATGCTCTTAATGATTGCGAACCTAAGTAAGAAGCCGTTGTAAGACTTCCGGTGCCAACAATAGTAGTGGCGAAAAAATAATGCCTAGACGTTTGAATGTTTCCGTTTTTAGAATTTCCAAGTGATCCCATCCAGTATGCTTTGTTTCCTTTTCTGCAAGACGCTTCAAAATCTCCCTCACCGGAAATCCCCATTGGACCCGCTATATTGGTGGTGTTAAAAAAATATCCGGATGAATCTTTATGATACAAATGTATTGCGTTACTCTCGTCATCACCCGATAAAAAATAATTATTTCCTACATCAATGGCTGTTGACGCATCGGATATCCCGGTATGAAAATTTGTGTTAGGAATGTTATCAGCTGCAGCAGAAGCGGCATAATTAATAACATACGTATCATTTATTGTGCCATCACTTACTTTTACGGTTATGGTAGAATATCCAACCCCCGTTGGAGTAATTTTTAAATTTCTAAGACTATCATTTATATAAGTAAACGCAAGATTGGCGTTGAATACTACTCCTGTATTTGAACTTAGTGCTGAAACCGTTAATGTATTTAAAGCGGTATTGCTATCTTTTAAAAGAAAAGTAATGCCTTTTGTACGGCATGGATCCGTAACATCACTTATTACTCCACTGGCTTTTCCACTCGTTGGGTTAAGACTTAAAAAATCTGTTGTAGAAGCGTATAGGTCAATGGAAGGACTACCCGGAGATGTAGTAGTAGTGCCGGCAGAATAAAATTCAATGTTATCAAATGCAAATTTATCATTGCCGGTATTATCGAGGTCCTGTATTTTTATTTTTAAATTTGATTGATTATTTAGGATCGTGTATGTAGAAAAATTTAATAGTTTAGTTGACCAGGCAATGAAACCATCAGAAGTAATACTGGTATTGTTGATAATCTGTGTCCAGCTTGAACCGCCATTAGTGGAATATTCAATATCAAAGGAATTGGCAGACTCGCTCTTGTAATCAAATCGAAGAAAAATATTATTCCAGCCCGTCGTATTTAATGTCAGTACCAATTCGGCATCGGTTCCGGATCCTGTAATATCATTCCAGGAAATGGCATTACTCGCGCTGTGGAAGGCACCTATGAAATCAGTGTAAGAAGTTCCTGTAACACCGTTGTTGTCGATCGATTGATTGAACTGCTGTATTGTTGGAGTGGTGTAAAGAGTGTGGGTTGTAGCATTAAAGGTGTTGGTGGAAGCGCTTGTTACGGTTGCAAAATCCCAAATGGCCATTTGAGTTTGAGCGAAGGTGGCCGGTACATAAAACAAACAGCCTGCCACGTAAAATTTTAATAAAGAAACACAGTAATTTTTTTCCATTTTTTTTGACTAATATCCAAATTGTAATCACAGCACAGGTTAATTAATTGATATGGAACTATTACTAATTTTGTTGGAGTCCAGCGCACTAAATGTCAAAATTCTCAACTGTATTATTGGGATTCTTTGTAAGATTGTGGTTGATTTTGAAAGAATTGATTCTGTAGTTTTTTTCTTGCCTTTTGAATTATAGAATTTATTATAATTTGTATACTATAAATAGGTAGCATTTTCGTGTTTGCAGGATAATTGTCTGTGCTATTACTAATCATCGTTATTGTGTCGTCTAATTTTAATTCAATGTGTGCAATGGTAAAATTGGCGTGGTCAAATCTCCATAATCCTGTTGCACTAAAAATAACTTTCAATAATTCCACCAAATTTGGGCATTGTCCACAATTAAAAATATGGAGAAAGTGAATTGTAATTGGCAGGTTTACATGCTTTCATTATTTCTAAGATTTTATATTTGTCATTGTTTGAAAAAATAAGCCATTACGACACTTAGTATTGATAGCAATGCAAAACAAAAAGATAGCCACGAATAATCTAATCTGTAAAGTAAAAATGAAGCTAACAGAAACATTGAAAGTTCAAAAAGCAATCTTATCGGAAAATTTAACCTTGTTTGAGAATTGGGTGATGCAAATATTGCCCATAATATTATTGCAATAACTACACAAATAATTGCAATTATCCATCTTGAAGTAACCGTTCCCCCTTTGGTAAAACCAAAATATCCAATACAGAAAAACATCGCTAATTCTAATATAAAGGCTAATATTTCATTTAAACTTTTTAGTATTTGCATTTTATTTCTATTTCGGATTGTTTCTTGGGCAGTCTCGCTACAATGACCGCTAACGTTTTCCGAGCAGGCGTCAATTTTTTGCTAAGTCCAAGTTACACATTTGAGCGTTAACCCACAAAAAGTGGTCGCTTGCTTAGTGTTACCAAGTTGTAGGGGCGTACACAGATTAAATTCTGCTTAGGTTTCTGCCGATAAAAAGTCGTTTTGTCAAAGAGCACCTGCCGTTTGTTCTAAAAATAAATAAATGGCCCAAACACTTATTATTAATTAGGGTTCACTCAAAAAGTCCGATAATTATTTTCGGATAAAATAGATTAAGCAACGTTATTTTGATTTTAAATAAACGGTTTTTAATAAAAGTAAAGACGTGCTGTTGCACCAACCTTATTGGGTTGAGTACAACAACTATAGCTCCAATCATCGATTCGCTCGTTGTTTTTAGTTTGGCACGTGTGTTACCCATGCCGTACCATCGCTTTGCTTGACCAAATTTTCCTTCAACACAGTTTCGTTCACTTACAGCTTGTCGTAATTCCTTTATTCTTTCTTTGGTTTGTTCGGTTGGTCGCCCTAAAGGTTTTCCATTTAATTGTATGTTGTTGTCTTTACACCTAGCTCTGTTATCTCTGGTAATATAAATTTGATCGGCATTTATTTTTGCTGGAAAATAACCATTACGTTTTTTGTAATTGTTTGCACTTGTTTTTAAAT
>JAYTBK010000066.1:0-2056 GCA_043737035.1 Bacteroidota bacterium
GTGGATTTCCTCGCACGGTTCGCCGCCTTACTTTATTAAAGAAAATAAATACACAATTTTTAAAGATATACCCGATTTAAAAACGTTTAATATTAATTCGGTTTGCGAAGATAAAAATGGATTGATATGGATAGCCACCGAAGGCGACGGTGTGTTTAAATACAATGGCCGTTCGTTTAACAATTATAAAATGTTTAATGGTTTGCTCTCAAATTATTGTTATGGAATTATTGCCGACGAAAACAATTCCATTTGGGTTACGCATAAAACCGGGCTTAGCGAAAAAAAATCTTCATTAAAAGAATTTCAAGCCATATCGGCAAATGAGGGTTTACTGTTAGTAGAAAATAATTTTAATTCGTTTGTAAAAGACAGTCTTGGCGATATTTGGTTTGGAACCACAAAAGGTTTGGTACATTATAATTCCGAAATAAGAAAGGAAAATAATGCGGAGCCAAAACTTTCAATTATTAAGATCCGAATGAACGATGTTTCTTATCATCCAACAGCTTTTATAAAAAAAGATTATGGTTTTTATTCACTGCACATTGATTTTTTAGCCATATCACTAACCGATCCTAAGAAAATAAAATATAAATACCGTTTATTAGGAATTGATTCGCTATGGAAAGTTACCACCTCGGCTTTTGTGGATTATCCTAATTTAAGTGACGGAACATATAAATTTCAGTTAGTGGCCTGTAATAGTGAAGGGATGTGGACATCTTCGCCTACAGAAATAACGGTTATCATTAAAGAACCTATTTGGAAAAAAGTTTGGTTTTATCCTGGGCTCATTATTTTTATAGGTTTTCTCACTTATCTCATCGTTTATTGGAGAACAAAAAATTTAAAAAAAGCACAACTTCTTCTTCAAAAAACAGTTAGGGAAAAAACATTTCTTTTGCAAAAAGAGAAGGAAGAAGTGGAAAAAGTGAAAGGCCAGCTCGAACATAAAAATAAAGATGTTACTGACAGTATCAATTATGCAAAACGTATTCAGGATTCGCTTTTACCACCGGATGAATTATTAAATAAGCTTTTTCATAACAATTACTTTGTTTTTTATAAGCCAAAGGATATTGTTAGCGGCGATTTTTATTGGGCTGCACCCACAGTAACAACTAATACAAATGAGCACCTTTCATTAGTAGCAGTAGCCGATTGCACGGGTCACGGCGTGCCGGGGGCATTTCTTAGCATTGTTGCCGGAAATTTTTTAAAACAGTCTCTCACCGAATCCAGAGTTAATTCTCCATCGGAGGCACTTGATTTTTTAAATGAAAATATTACCTCCAATTTAAATCAATCTTCAAAAGGGCGCATGTACGATGGAATGGATATCGCATTTGTAGCCATCGATTACAAATCGAAAAAGCTTTATTATGCCGGGGCAAATAATGCCGTTTATATTTTGAGAAATAGTAATTCCATTATTGAAATAAATACTTTAAAGCCCACCAAAAAAGCAATAGGATCGGGGGTGGAAAATAATAGTGGCTATCAATCGCACCACTTTGTTTTACGAACGGACGATGTGGTTTATTTGTTTTCTGATGGATATGCGGATCAGTTTGGCGGCGATTGGGATAAAAAACTGAATTACAAACGGTTTAAATTAATTTTACAACAGGCTTATTTGTTACCGATACAACAACAAGGAGTTTTTATTGAGGGCGAATTTACCAAATGGAAGGGTGAAACCGAACAAACGGATGATGTATGTGTAATGGGTATTAAGATTGCTTAAGCCACCATTATGCATTTGTAATTAAAGCTTTACGATTTTTTTTCGACGTTTAATACTTAACGATTTAACCAAGTTTTTTTTATTTTTTAAAATAGTGGAAATAAAATTTGTTTAAACCGTAACACTGTATAAATTTACATGGTTATATTAAAAGCGTAAAAAATGGATAGGTTAAAAGATAAGTTTCGTGAAAAAGCGGTGCCTTTAGCGGCGGAAATAAAAGAGATCATTAAAAATCATGGTGATCTTAAAATTGGCGAAATTACTATAGCGCAGGTTTACCAAGGGATGAAGGGTATGACGGGG
>JAYTBK010000067.1:0-2052 GCA_043737035.1 Bacteroidota bacterium
CGACGCTTACAACGAATTTTACGATTTAGTGTTGGAAGACAGCGAAGTGCTTGCTGATTAAGGCTGCCATCCAATAATATTTTACAATTTTAACTATTAATTACGCATAATTTTTATTAATTATGCGTTTTTATTTATTCATACATGCGCATTACTTCAACTATCTTATTTATATTTTTTACGCTGCTTTTTTTATCCTGTAAAAAGAAAGATGTTGATAGTATTTTAGGATTGGATGTACAACCCGAAAATGATTTATTGGGTATAACGGTTAGCGACTCTACTTCGCTATTTATGTATACGCAACGAGTTGATTCTGTGCGAACTTACAACGATCAATTTAAGTTTTTAGGTAGCGTGCAGGATTCTGCATTTGGCTTTACACATGCGGGCATTTATACAAATTATTCCATTGCAAATAACCTTACAAATGTCACGTTTGGCAATAATCCGGTTTTAGATTCGTCGGAAGTCATTTTACGTTTTAATGGGAATTTTAACGGGGATGTAAATACAAGTTTATTGTATGAAGTGTATTTATTAAATGAAAGTATACAACCCGCTACTTCATATTACACCAACCAGCACTTTAACAAAACTAAAATTTCAAGTCGCCAAACTCCTTTAATTGTAAGAAATAGCGCTGTTTGCGTTGCGCTAAAGTTTGATAATAACCTTGCACGGTTTATTTTACAAAACCCGGCAAATTTAATAAATAACACCATATTTTTAAATGCTTACAAAGGGATTTACGTTACCTCCGAAAATTCCACACTTGCCGCTAACAACCGAGGAGCTATTCGCCAGTTTGATTTAGACGATGAAATATCGGGCATAAATTTATATTACCACGATGGAAATTCAATTAGTAGTAAAGGCCAAATGGTGCATTTTACTTTTAAAGGAAGTAACGCATTACGCGTTAACCATATCGATCATAAATACAATACAGCCTCATCCGACCTTGTGCAGCAAATAATATTAAAAGATACTTTGGCGGGCCTAAACAATTTGTACATAAATAGTTTTGGCGGCACGCGACTAAAAGTTTTGTTGCCGTTTTTAAAAACATTTTCTGATTCAAATAATGTTTCCATTAGCCGGGCAGAATTAATTTTAAAAGTTGATGAAACTCGTTATAATTCTAATTTCGATTATCCTACAAATCTAGCACTACTTTCAACGGGACCCGGCGGAATTGAAGAGCTTGTTTTTGATCAACTCGAAACAAGCGATCTAATAAAATATAATGGTAATTACGATTCAAAAAACAAACGATATGTATTTAATATTGCCCGGCAAATGCAAAAAATAATTACCGGGAAAACTTATAATTACGGTTTTTATTTAGTTAATGCGCAGCCAAGTCGCGCTTACGTTGCTAAACGCGATGATCGATATAAGCGGGTAATTTTTGGCGGAAAAAATAATATAAACATCAAACCGGTGTTCCGGGTAACATATATCAAATACCCATTTGATAAGTGATGTTAACTACTGAGTTTGGTTTTTAAAACTATCGCAAGCTGCCATCAAAATCAAATATCCTAATTGTATGCTACGGCTTTCCACCAAACCCAGGCGTAGCAGGCAGACGCTGGGCAAAGTTTGCAAAATATCTGCACCGACAAAATTATAATGTAAGCGTTCTCGCTTCTGTTAACGTAAAACCCGAAATATCTGAGTGGATTAAAGATATCGATGGAATTGACGTAGAATACCTGCCTTACAAATTTCCTAAAACACTTAGTTTAAAAAAAACAAATGCCATTAATAAAGTTAGATACCGGCTTTGGATATTCGCTCTAAAAATCATAAATGAGGGCAATTTTTACGATCGAACTTTTTTTTGGAAAAAACCAATGCGTGAAAAAGTCGCACATTACATTGTTCACAAAAAAATTGACACGGTAATTGTAAGTAGCGGGCCCTTTTTGCTAGCTTACTACGTAACATTGTTGAAGAGTCGATTCCCTTCCGTTAAATTTATAGTGGATTTTAGGGATTTATGGACCGGCGACACCGAGATAACGTCTTTTTCTTCTTTAAGCA
>JAYTBK010000068.1:0-2049 GCA_043737035.1 Bacteroidota bacterium
GAACAAGAGCAACTTTAAAGTATGAAAATAAAATAACACACCCCTTTATCCCCTCTTTTTAGAGGGGAGATAGACGTAAAAAAAAATAAAAATGGAAAGAATAGAAGTTTTAAAAACATACAAAATATTTATTGGCGGACAATTTCCTCGTACCGAAAGCGGACGCTATTATCCTTTAAAATTAAAAAATAACATGACTGTAAACGTTAGTTTATCTTCTCGTAAAGATTTTAGAAACGCAGTAGTAATAGCTCGTGGAGCATTTAGCGGATGGAGTGGCAAAGCAGCATTTAATCGCGGACAAATATTGTATCGTATTGCTGAAATGTTGGAAGGCCGCAAAGAGCAGTTTTTAGAAGAGTTAAAACAATTAGGTTATACTGTTGCTGCCGCTAAAAAAGAAGTGGAACAAAGTATTGATCGCTTAGTTTACTACGCAGGCTGGTGCGATAAATACCAACAAATGTTTAGTGCAGTAAATCCGGTTGCTTCATCACACTTTAATTTTTCGGTGCCTGAACCAATGGGCGTTGTAGCAATTTTAGCTGATGAGTCAACTGCGTTACTAGGATTAATTTCTGCCATTGCTCCTTGCATTGCAGGAGGTAATACATGTATTGTTTTAGCGTCAGAATCTAAACCAACCTGCTCAATTACATTTGCTGAGGTACTGGCAACAAGTGATGTTCCGGGTGGTGTAGTTAATATTGTAACTGGTAACCGTAAAGAATTACATTCTCATTTTTCATCTCACATGGATGTGAATGCGATTATTAATTGTAACTCAGAAAAAGATTTTAATAAAACCATTGGCGAAAACGCTTCCTTAAATGTGAAACGTGTTTTTACATGGCATAAAGATTGGTCTGATGAAAAAGAACAAGGACCTTATTTTATTACAGACTTACAGGAAATTAAAACTACCTGGCACCCAATTGAAAACATTGGTGTTTCGGGAATTAAGTATTAGTGCGTCATTGCGAGGCACGAAGCAATCTCAAACTTAGTATAAGATTGTTTTTTGGGCGTGCCCGCGAAAAGCGGTCAGGCTTTGCGTTACAATCTTTTTGCCGCACTTCGACAAGCTCAGTGAACGGCAAAAAGGATTTTCACTGCAATCCTTCACGCGGTTTAACTGAAAGCATAAATTAAATCTTCGACTTATACTTAAAACTGCGTGAGGGATGCAAACGCAAATCCTTTTTGTTCACGCCAAAGCGTGACAAAAAGATTGAAGTGTCAGCCCGGCCTGTAAGGACACGCCCATAGTGAACTTCCGCACTTTACAGGACGTTTTATTCACTTTAATTTCCATATCCTAAACAAAAAATTATCTTTGTAATCCGCACTAATAAACAAACGATGGAATATAATTTTAAAGAGATAGAAAGTAATTGGCAAGCCTATTGGGCAAAAAATAAAACCTTTGCTGCCAAAGATGATTCAACCAAAGAAAAATATTATGTGCTCGATATGTTCCCTTATCCATCTGGTGCGGGTTTACACGTAGGGCATCCTTTGGGTTATATTGCTTCTGATATTATTGCGCGTTTTAAAAGACATAAAGGGTTTAATGTATTGCACCCAATGGGTTACGATAGCTTTGGCTTACCGGCTGAGCAATATGCAATTCAAACCGGACAGCACCCAAAAGTTACAACTGAAAATAATATAGCGGTATATCGCAGACAGTTAGATAAAATTGGTTTTTCATTTGATTGGGACAGAGAAGTAAGAACCTCAAATCCGGAGTATTATAAATGGACACAATGGATCTTTATTCAAATATTTAATTCGTGGTATAATAAAAACACAAACAAAGCAGAAAATATTTCCGGCTTAATTTCCGAATTTGAAACTAATGGAAACAGTGAAGTAAATGCCTGTTGCGAAGATTCTGTTAAATCATTTTCTGCTTCTGAATGGAAATCATTTTCTGAAAAAGAACAATCCGATATTTTGATGGCCTATCGTATTGCGTACTTAGGTGAAGCATACGTAAACTGGTGTCCGCAATTAGGAACCGTATTGGCAAACGATGAAATTAAA
>JAYTBK010000069.1:0-2041 GCA_043737035.1 Bacteroidota bacterium
GGCCAACAACACCACTTCTTTATTAAATTTATCAGGATCGATGAGCACGGCAAGCACGCATTTTTTTTCATGAATCGATTTTACAATGGAATGATATACGTGCATTAAATTATTATTTTGGGTAAACAAGTATATAATTCTCTGTTTTCAAATATTGTAAGATATACGTTTTTTTATATTGTGGCAAAATAATTTCTCCGGTAACAGTTCCGCCACCTTCACTATAAATAAAATCGTGCACCTTTAAATCACTCGTAAAGTTTACACCTGGCACACCCTCTATTTTAAATAATGTTTCTTTTGCCGCCCAATAAACCAACAACTTCTCAACATTCATTCCTGCATTGGTAAGCTCAGATCCCCACAAAAATTTATGTCTTATTTTTAAAACTTTATCGCGTATTAATTCTATGTCAATACCGGTAGCTTCTGCTGAATTTATTATTATAACAAGCTTTCCGTGTGAATGTGAAAGTGATATATGTCGTTTATCATCTTTTAAAAAAGGCTTACCGTTCTCATCATAAACTAAATTATGTGTTACTTTAATTAAATGGTTCAACAGAAAATTTTTCCCTTCGATTTCGATCTGACGTTTCGCGGAAATATTTCGTTCACGGGCAAATTTGTCTAAATCTATCAAACCATAAAATGAGTGTTCGTTAATGTTAAAAACCTGTATCAAATTGAATTTATAAACTTTACAATAGTTTGAGTGTTACAAACATATATCTTATCTTTACATAATTATAAAATTTATACATTTTAATCACAACTAACATGTCAGAAGTAGCAACAGGAAAGTATTTATCGTACAAAGTAAAAGACATCTCATTAGCAGAATGGGGCCGTAAAGAAATTAAATTAGCCGAAGAAGAAATGCCGGGTTTAATGGCATTGCGTGAAGAATACGGAAGTTCCCAACCTTTAAAAGGTGCTCGTATTGCGGGTTGCTTACACATGACGATTCAAACAGCAGTTTTAATTGAAACGTTAACTGCTTTAGGTGCAGAAGTTACTTGGAGCTCTTGCAATATATTTTCAACACAGGATCATGCAGCAGCAGCGATTGCAGCGGCAGGAATACAAGTTTACGCTTGGAAAGGAATGAACGCCGAAGAATTTGACTGGTGTATTGAACAAACTTTATGGTTTGGTGAAGGTCGTAAGCCGTTAAACATGATCCTTGATGATGGTGGTGATTTGACCAATTTGGTTTTTGATCAATACCCGGAATTAGCAGCAGGAATTAGAGGTTTATCGGAAGAAACAACTACAGGCGTTCACCGTTTGTATGAGCGTATGGCAAAAGGTACATTAATGTTGCCGGCTATCAACGTAAACGATTCCGTTACAAAATCGAAATTTGATAATAAATATGGTTGCCGCGAATCTTTAGTAGATGCAATTCGTAGAGCAACCGATATTATGATGGCAGGTAAAGTTGCCGTTGTTGCCGGTTACGGCGATGTTGGAAAAGGATCGGCATTATCGTTATCATCGCAAGGTGTGCGCGTTATTGTTACAGAAATTGATCCTATCTGTGCATTACAGGCTGCAATGGATGGTTATCAAGTAATGAAAATGGATAACGCGGCTAAAATTGCTGATATTTTAGTTACAACAACCGGTAATAAAGATATTATTGTTGGCCGTCATTTCGAATCAATGAAACATGGCGCAATTGTTTGTAACATCGGCCATTTTGATACTGAAATTGATATGGCTTGGTTAAACAAAACGTACGGCGCATCAAAAGACACTATTAAGCCACAAGTTGACCAGTACACCATTAATGGAAAGAATATAATTGTGTTGGCCGAAGGACGTTTGGTTAATTTAGGTTGCGCTACAGGTCACCCGAGTTTTGTAATGAGTAATTCATTTACAAACCAAACATTGGCTCAATTAGAACTTTGGACAAATACTGCGGCTTACGAGAAAAAAGTTTACGTGTTACCAAAAATTTTAGATGAAAAAGTAGCGCGTTTACATTTAGGCAAAATTGGTGTTGAACTCGATTCTTTAAACAAAGATCAGG
>JAYTBK010000070.1:0-5294 GCA_043737035.1 Bacteroidota bacterium
CGCTCGCGGGTAAGCCTTATACAGTTACAGTTACCGATGCGAATGGTTGTAAGGGCGCATCTACTTTTTCTGTTTCCACCGCCACACCAACTCTTGGCATCACGTCCAATCCAACTTCAATTTGCGGTACCGGCACATCTACCCTTACCGGTTCAATTTCTGGAGCCACGAGCTATAGTTGGTCTAATGGGGCTACAACCCAAAGTACCACTGTAAATACCGGCGGCGTATATACGCTAACCGTTATAGCAAATAATTGTGTCGCCACAAAAACCATTAATGTAAATATTTCGCCTACACCAACTATAATGATAACGCCTACGGTTAATCTTTGTGCGGGTTCAACGGGTACAGTAGCGGTTACTTCTTTTTCTCCTTCGGGTTCATATACTTACACTTGGAGTACCGGTTCAAATTCTCCAACTATTGCCGTAAATACTAATACAATAGTTTCGTTACTAGTAACTAATACCGTAACCGGTTGCCGAAGCGATACTTCCAATAAAGCTTCCGTTATTATATCCACAAATTTACCGCCTGATATTTTGCTTAGTGGACCTAAAAATTACTGTCCACCATCAACCAACACAACTATTTTTGTAACGCCTCCTAATATTGGAATGTCTGCTTATGCAAGTTATAGTTGGTCGCCGGGTGGATTAACCGGTTCTTCGGCAACGCTAACCGGTCCGGCAAATTATACAGTTACTGTAACCGACGTAAATGGATGTTCATCTTCATTACCATTTTCAATTTCAAACACTCAACCGACATTAACGTTGTCGGCCAGTCCTAATCCTGTATGCGGAACTACATCAACAATTTCTACTTCAATTGCTGGCGGTTCAAGTTATGTATGGTCTAATGGAGTTACTACGGAAACTGTCGCGGTCACCGCTAGCGGAGGTTATTCTGTAGTAGTAACAGCTAATAATTGTACTGTTTCCGCAAATATCAATGTGGTAATAAATCCTATGCCAACAGTTGTTATTCCTTCGAGCATTGGTATTTGTGCCGGCTCAAGCGCTACCATCAATATTGTTAGCTTATCGCCGTCGCCTTCAAGCGCGTATACCTACACTTGGAGTAATGGCGCTAATGCAAGTTCAATAACCGTTTCAACCCCAACTATCATATCACTGGTTGTAACTAATACGTTAACGGGTTGTGTTGGAACTTCCAACAGTTGTAATGTAACAGCGGCAAGTAACCCTACGGTATCGCTAAATACACTGGTTTTTTGCAATGGTACAAACGCTGTTCTTTCACCAACGGTAACGGGAGGCACTCCAGCCTATACTTATTCTTGGACACCAAATTCTCTAGGAACGTCGTCGGTAGCAACTACATCGCAGCCAGGTATTTATTACATTAAAGTGATCGACCAAAATATGTGTAGCGGCTCCGCTACAGTTGCTACGCAGCAATCAAATCCGAGTGTGCTTTTAAGTTCTCCTGATCTTACAATTTGCCCGAACGATTGTGCCGTGATAACTGCGCTAGCCAGTTCTAATTTTATATCATTTACATATACTTGGTCAAATAGTACTGCACAAACAACAGCTACAAACACAGTGTGTTCCGCTGGAACTGTTACGGTAACAGCCAAAGATGGAGCGGGTTGTATCGTAACGAATACAATTACTGTTGTAAACGACATTATACCTGTGGCAAGTTTTACGGCTACTCCTCCTTCGCCTGTTGCTCCTGGGCAAACCATTAATTTTACCAGTACGTCATCCATTTCTACCGGTTCTATAACAGGTTTTGTTTGGCAATTTGGTGATGGTAACGGAGGTAGTGGTAACCCTATAACCCACAGTTATTTAAACGCTGGGGCATTTACAGTTACTCTCACCGTTACAGGCTCAGTAGGTTGCACAAATCAGGCAACCCTGTCTTACGTGGTTGATGCTCCTATTCAAATTCCTAATGTAATAACACCAAATGGCGATAATGCAAATGATTACTTGAAATTTAAAAATCTTGAGTCATTTAGCACAAATACACTTACCATTTTTAACCGTTGGGGAAATAAAATTTTCAGTCAGGATAATTACAAAAATGATTGGAACGGCAGTGGCGCTGTAGATGGAACTTACTTCTTTATTCTAAGTGTTCCTGAAGCTTCTCCAAATACCTACAAAGGCTATTTTCAGCTGATACGATAAAATTGTGATTTTCGACTTATTGGGCGTAAATTTGTGCCCAATGTCGAAAGGAACACTTACAACACTTATAAAAAAAGAATTTCTATTGGAGTTCCGGCAAAAATCAACTCTTGCCGGAATTTTAGTTTATATAGTGGCTACCGTTTTCATTTCAGCATTATGCTTTAAAAAGATCATCGATCCAATTGTTTGGAACGCTTTGTTTTGGGTAATATTTATGTTTATCGCCATTAATGTTTCGGGTAAAAGTTTTTTATTAGAGACGAAAGGTAAAGCATTGTTCAACTATTTATACTACAGCCCGCAAAATTTTATTTTAAGTAAAATATTTTATAATATGTTGCTTATGATAGTTTTAAGTTCGCTAACTTTTTTCTTTTACTCTTGGTTTGTCGGCAGTATCGTGAGCGATTTGGGCATGTTCGGATTAGCATTAATTTTTAGCAGCTCTGCATTTTCAGGCGTTTTAAGTTTAATGAGTGCGATTGCATCGAAAGCGAATAACACTAGTTTAATGGCTATTTTAAGTTTTCCGGTTTTAATGCCCTTGTTACTGGTGTCAGTAAAATTAAGCAAACACGCAATTGATGGGTTGGCATGGTCGGTTAGTTTTAAATATTTACTCATTCTCCTCATGCTAAATTTGGTGGTTGTTGCTTTGGCTACCCTTTTATTTAATTACCTTTGGAAAGAATAAAATGAGGATGTGGTGGAAAATATTAGCGGCGGTTTTAATCCTTTATACACTTGTGTGGGGCATGTTAAACCCTGTACCGAAATTGCACATTCTCTATGAAACCATTCGGAATGTTTATTACCATGTGCCAATTTGGTTTGCCATGTTATTTCAAATGGGCGTATCCGTTTTTTTCGCCATAAAATATCTTTATAAAAATGATATCCGGGCTGATTTAATAAGCGACCAAGCCGCACAAGTGGGCTTATTTTTTAGTTTACCGGGTTTACTTACCGGTTGCATGTGGGCTAAATTTACATGGGGAACCTGGTGGACATTTGAAGATCCAAAACTAAACGGAGTAGCTATAGCGGTGCTTATTTACCTCGCTTATTTTATTTTAAGAAGCTCGGTAACGGACGAAATAAAGCGCGCACGAATTGTGGCGGTATACAATATTTTTGCGTTTGTAATGATGTTCGTTTTTATTATGATTCTTCCACGGCTCACCGATTCACTTCATCCCGGTAACGGCGATAATGCAAAATTTTCGCAGTATGATATGGATAATAATTTGCGAACCGTTTTTTATCCGGCTGTTATAGGTTGGATTCTACTGAGCTTGTGGATTCTTGATATTAAGAAAAGAATTGCTACTTTAAACTATAATTCCGAAAATGAATAAAATTACTTATACCCTTTTTTTCCTGCTAAGTATATTTTTGTTGTCTGCACAACAAAATAATCATATTAATGAAATAGCAGCAGAACCCGAAATGGCGGATATGTTTAGGAGCGAAGGGAAAATTTATGTGGTGATCGCTGTTCTGTCCATCATCTTTATTTGCCTCATATGGTACTTAATTTATATTGATATGAAGTTAAAAAAATTAGAAAACCAGATTAAACAATCTAACACCACATTGAAATGAAAAAACTTCATATAGTTGGGATTATAGTAATAGCCGTAGCGATTGGCGTTATTTTTACTTCTCTTCAAAGTAACGCGTCGTACTCTGATTTTACAGAGGCCACCGTTAACCCGGGCACCGAATATCATGTAGTAGGAAAATTAAATAAAGCGGTGCCCGTCCAATACAATCCCAAAATTAATGCCGACGAATGTTCGTTTTTAATGAGAGATAACAATGGAGTTGAGAAAAAAGTGGTACTGCATAAAAGTGTTCCGCAAGATATTGATAAATCGGAACAGATAGTATTAATAGGAAAAATGCAGGGGCAGGAATTTCATGCCAATGATATTTTAATGAAATGCCCAAGTAAATACAATAACGGCAAACCACAGGTTTAAACAAAAAATCAGTACGACCTCCACAAAAAATTTTGGAAAAAATAGCATACATCGGCGAACATTTATGGATTGGTACCCTCGGAAACGCTTTCATTTTCCTTTCCTTAATTGCAGCAATGGTTTCATCTGTTGGGTATTATTTTTACTCGAAGGAAACCTTAACAACCGCCTGGAAAAAGTTTGCAAGGGTAAGTTTTACAATTCATAGTTTTTCTGTTGTTGGTATTGCGGTAGCATTATTTTTTATGCTTTTTAACCACATGTACGAGTATTCGTATGTATGGCAGCATAGCAATAACTCAATGCCTATGCAATACATCATGTCGTGTTTTTGGGAAGGGCAGGAGGGGAGCTTTTTATTGTGGACTTTTTGGAATATGGTTTTAGGAAATATCCTTCGCAAAACAATTGATAGTAAATGGGAGGCTCCTTCCATGGCCGTGTTTTCGTTGGTACAAGTTTTTTTAGCAAGCATGTTGCTAGGTATAACGTTTAGCGATGTTACCTTAGGAACAAACCCTTTTATTTTATTACGCGAAAACCCTGAATTTGCAAATTTGCCCTTCATTAATATGCCAAATTATTTAGCTAAGCTCGATGGCCGCGGATTAAATCCATTATTAATGAATTATTGGATGACCATTCATCCGCCAACTCTGTTTTTAGGCTTTGCATCCACTTTGCCTCCATTTACGCTTGCGTTGGCTGGTTTATGGAAACGTAATTTTACAGGCTGGCAAAAGTCCGCATTAACCTGGACGTTTTTCAGCATCATGATTTTAGGCACCGGCATATTAATGGGAGGCGCGTGGGCTTATGAAGCATTGAGCTTTGGTGGTTTCTGGGCCTGGGACCCGGTAGAAAATTCGTCGCTAGTACCTTGGATTATAATCGTTGGTGCTGGCCACGTAATGATCATCAATAAAAATAAAGGGGGTTCATTATTTATGACTCACTTGTTAGCTATTGCCTCTTTTTTATTGGTTTTGTATTCAACTTTTTTAACTCGCAGCGGTATTTTAGGAAATAGTTCGGTGCATGCGTTTACGGATTTGGGCATGCAGGCGCAATTAGTTATTTATGTAGTTACTTTTATTTTTTTATGCGTAGCATTATTAATTCACGATAAATTAAT
>JAYTBK010000071.1:0-5293 GCA_043737035.1 Bacteroidota bacterium
TGACGATGCACGTAAATCTTATGAGGAAACAACTAAGAGAGGCGCGAAATCATTTATGGAACCGGTTGTTGAACAAGATGAATTTGGAGAAGTGGTGCGAGCCGGTATTTACACTTATGGCGAAACCGTGCACCTATTTGTAGAACGCAAAAATTATAAAGGAGCATTTTTACCCGGGTTTAAGGAATGGAAATCAGAGTATAATCCGTTGCCGGTTGGCTTAAAATTTATTGATCACATGGTAGGCAATGTTGGTTGGAACCAAATGAATGCTACCGTAAAATGGTATGAGGACGTCATGGGTTTTGTGAACTTTTTGAGCTTTGATGATAAACAAATTACGACGGAATATTCAGCGTTGATGAGCAAGGTGATGAGTAACGGAAATGGTCGTATAAAATTTCCAATAAATGAACCTGCTAAAGGAAAAAAGAAATCGCAGATAGAAGAGTACATTGATTTTTATGAAGGAGCGGGGGTGCAACATTTGGCATTAGCTACGGATGATATTATTACAACAGTTACAGAACTTAAAGCGCGTGGTGTTGAGTTTTTACCACCGCCACCGCAGGCGTATTACGATGAAATTCCGGCACGACTTGGCGTACACATGGAAATTATGAAAGAAGACATTTCCAAATTACAAAGTTTATCTATTTTAGTTGATGCGGACGAAGATGGATACCTGTTGCAAATTTTTACCAAACCGGTGGAAGATCGTCCGACTTTATTTTACGAAATTATTCAACGGATGGGCGCAAAAGGTTTTGGAGCCGGTAATTTTAAAGCCTTGTTTGAATCGATTGAAAGAGAACAAGCAAAACGCGGAACGTTGTGAGCCATACATTTGTAAACTTATTATAAATTTGAAAAAACAGAATTAGAATTAATCAAAAAAAGCCTTCCTGATGCATTCAGAAAGGCTTTTTAAATTTAAAATTATTTCATTTACACCGGTTTTCTTATTCAGTCGATTAATATCAGAAATTCTCCCAAGAAATTCAGAATTGTAAATAATTAAAAACTACATTCAAAAAGAGGTTTCTTTAAACCGGATCCGCATCCACCTGTAACCGGTAAATACTTTTTTTATTGTTGAATTGCAGCGTATCTATTTCTTGTTTTAATAAATTACGGATCTGCGTTGGCGAATAATCGCGATTTATTTTTAATAGAACGCGTTTATGGTACTGGTCTTTTATTTTAGCAACTAAAGGAAATTCGGGACCGAGTAACATGCCACCGAAAATTGGACGTAACTGAACGGCCAGTTGTTCGCAAATATCATTCACTACATAAACGTCTTTTGATACAATTGATAATTCTATAATACGTGTAAAGGGAGGGTAATGAAACTGCTCGCGTTCATTAATTTGCGATTGGTAAAATTGTAAATAATCATTTGCTAAAACATGATTAATTACTTCATGCTCCGGTTGATTCGTTTGAATATAAACAGTGCCTTTTTTTTGCTTCCGGCCTGCCCTACCACTCACCTGAACAATTAGCTGATAGGCTTTCTCATACGAACGAAAGTCAGGAAAATTTAATACGCTATCAACGTTCAAAACACCAACAACACTCACGTTATCAAAATCCAAACCTTTAGTCACCATTTGGGTTCCGACTAAAATATCAATGTTGCCCAACTCAAATTCATCAATTAATTGTTTGTAAGCGTATTTGCTGCGCGTGGTATCAAGATCCATTCGCGCAACTTTAGCGGTGGGAAACAATATTTCAATTTCTTCTTCTATTTTTTCTGTCCCAAAACCCTTATACTTTAAATTGTTATTGCCACAGGCTTGGCAACTTGTTGGTGGCTGCATGGTATATCCGCAGTAATGGCAACTTAATTTATTTGTTTGCTTATGGTATATCAGTGCAACATCGCAGTGTGTACAATGCGGTATCCAATGGCAAGAACTGCATTCGGTATATGGTGCAAAGCCGCGACGGTTTTGAAATAATATGATCTGCTCTTTCTTTTTAAGTGAGTTGGTAATGGCATTTATTAATTGATGCGAAAAGATTGATTTATTTTGTTGCTGCTGGGTTTCTTTTTTAAGATCACAAATAATGGTTTCCGGTAACGTTGCGTTTCCAAAACGTTGTAAGATTTTAACCAAACCAAATTTTTGATGTAACGCGTTATAGTAACTTTCGAAAGACGGAGTTGCTGTACCTAATAACACTTTTGCCTTGTGCAAACCCGCAAGGTATAATGCTGCATCGCGCGCGTGGTAGCGAGGTGCGGGATCTTGCTGTTTGTAAGAATTATCATGTTCTTCATCAATAATAATTAATCCTAAATTATTAAACGGTAAAAATAATGCCGAACGCGTTCCTAAAACAATATTAAAATGTTTGGCGTTGAGTTTAGCATCGCCCTCATGCAAAATAGAATTCCAAATTTCTACCCGTTCATTTTCACTAAACTTCGAGTGATAAATTCCAACCGAATTACCAAACACAGCTCGTATGCGGTTGATCAACTGTGTGGTTAAAGCAATTTCGGGTACAAGGTATAATACTTGTTTTCCCTCCGAAACAATTTTATTTATCAGTTCTGAATAAATTTCAGTCTTACCACTACCCGTTACGCCATGCAACAAAACTGCCTGTTTGGTTTCAAATTGCTCTTCAATTTCTTTTACAGCCTGTAGTTGATATTCATTTAATATTTTACTGGTTTTATCTTTGTTATCAAACATTAACCGGCTTGTTTCCAATTCGGTTTCAGTAAATATTTCTTTTTTTACTAAGGCTTTAATTACAGCGGTATCAAAGGTTTTGAGTAATATCGATTTTTTAACGAGGTTTAATTGTTTCGCAACATCGTCGGTTTTTAATAAGTGTAACACAAACAATAAAACCTCCGCTTGCTTAAATGCTTTATTTTCGAGCGTGTCCAAAACCTCTTTAAGTTTTAACTCGTCGGTTAGCAATGCTTCGTTAACTCCTATGTAATCAACCAATTTGGGCTTATATTTATCTTTTATTTCTTCATAAATAACTATCGCACCTTTCCTTATCAATTTATTAATAAATACTTGCACCGTTTTAATGGATAGAATTACACTCACATCCTCAAAACTTAACGAAGCATTTGCCTGAAGTGCTTCTAATACGTTATGTTCCTTTTCCGTAAAATAGTCGTAAGCCATTTCATCCAAACTAAAATTTGGATTTAAGGTGATGTGTGAAGTACTGCTTAGTTTTAAACCGCTTGGCAGTGCGGCATTCATCACATCGCCGGGATTGCATACATAGTAATGCGATATCCAATCCCATAATTGTAACTGAGAGTTTGTAACGATAGGCTCATCATCTAAAATTGTATCAATGTATTTCGCGATATACTGCGTTGGAGGATTTGTATGAACAGCATAAACAATGGCCGTATAAAATTTCGATTTCCCAAATTGAACGATCACGCGTTTGCCTACCGCTATAAATTGATTTAATTCTTTGGGTATGCGATATGTGAATTTATTTGCCACAGATAGTGGAACAATCACATCAATAAATAAAGTATCAGTGGGATTTTCCATTAACTAATGCACGCTGCCAGTAAAACTCCTGCTATCATCGATGCAATCTTTGCGACATTATATTTGTGATTTTCGCTTGTTTCAAACATGATGGCCGTAGATATATGAAGGAAAATACCAATAACAATTCCAAACGATAATTTCATAAATCCATTATAATTTTGAACTCCTACAGAATTTAAAATATAACTAATTAAACAACCTAACGGTGCCATTAATGCAAAACCTATCAGTAATAAAATGGTTCTTATTTTACCTGATCGATGTTCTAACAACAACGTTACAAATGCAATAGCAATGGGAATATTGTGGAGCGTTATCCCAAATATTAATGATTGTTGTGTAGTTAGCACAGAGTCTGGTTGTGGTAGTGCAATAATTCCGCTTTGATAAATTGGTAAGCCTTCCAATAGCGAATGAAGGTACAAGCCTATGATCATGCCAAAAGGCAAATGGTTGTTGCAGGACGTTGAATGCGCATGAATATGCCCGTGTTCAATACCGGCACTAAAATATTCGATAATGATTTGAATAAAAAAACCAACTAAAATAAATAACCCAATTGTTTTTCCGTCTGATCCTTCGTAGCATTCCGGCAGTAAATGCGTAACTGATATAGCAAATAAATAAGCGGCACTAAATGCAAGTAAAAAGCGAAGATTTTTAGCTTTAATTTTTAACGACAAAAAAACAAAGCCTGTTATTAAAACAGGCAACGATAAATAAAGGGTTAAAAGCCAAAGACTCATTTTTTTTGTAATACTAAAATTAAACGCTGCGATATTTTTTCATCAAAAGCTTCTAACTGATAATTTCCAAACTTGTGCAGTACCGTAAGCTCACATTCGTTAGCCAATCCTTCAAAATAAGTCAAATCAAATAATTTTACCCGTTCCTCAAAATGAAAACATTTGCCTTTATCTTCAAAATCAATTTGCTTAACGATGGTATTGCATTCAATGTTTTTTGTAATATTAAATTCAATATTGTTCATTGTTTTTTTATCGTGACTAACAAGCGTTTTTTTTACGGATGACGCATTTAAATAGTCGAACACAAATAATCCTCCTGGATTTAAAGATTTTCGCACTGCATTAAATACATTCACATCGTCTTCTCTTTTTTCAAAATATCCAAAACTTGTAAATAAGTTAAATACGGCATCAAAGTAATTTGTTCGGAATAATTTCCGCATATCATGCTGATAAAACTGCAAATTTTCATTCGAACTTTTATTTGCTTCTAAAATACTTTGTGTAGAAAGATCGGTTCCGATCACCCGAAAACCTTTTGAATTTAAATAAATGCTGTGCCTTCCTTTGCCGCAACACAAATCCCAACAAACAGCATCACTTTTTAAATTAATAAACTGGATGATATTATTAATAAAGTTGGAGGCTTCATTATGATCCCGGTTTTGATAAAGCGTATGGTAGTAAGACGTATCGAACCAAGATGAAAACCATTCTTTTTGCATAGCCAACAAAGGTATTAAAACAAAAACACCGAACTAAATTAGTCCGGTGTTTTTTTAATGAGTATGTTTTTTATTTGGCTATTACTTTAACAAATTGGAATTTGCCATATTTTTCGCGGTTTTGATAATCGCCTTCATAAACCGGTCCACGAACCTGATAAATAACTTTAAAATCAATTTTACTAATATCGCCACCTTTAGCTGCAACATCGGCTTTAATTTTTGCTTCTAAATTTTCCGCCCTTGATTTTGCCAGTTCGCG
>JAYTBK010000072.1:0-2031 GCA_043737035.1 Bacteroidota bacterium
TACGGTGAGGCAAAAGTATTATCTACGCACAACAATAAATTATTAGCCTTTGCAATTTGCGCGCAGGCCTTAATATCCACAATTTGCATAGTTGGATTGGTTGGTGTTTCAACCCAAATTAATTTTGTTTTTTTAGTAATATATTTTTCAATGGAGTTTGCGTTTACAAGGTTTATAAAATGGAACTTTATCCCATAGTTTTCATAAATTTTCGTGAATATTCTGTACGAACCTCCGTACAAATCGTCGCCTGTTATTACTTCATCACCTGGTTTAAGCATTCTTATTACTGCATCGGTAGCTGCCATTCCGCTGCTAAAGCATATGCAATGTTTACCATTTTCAAGCGCTGCAATATTTTTCTGTAATGCTTCACGCGTTGGATTTTTACCGCGAGCGTATCCGTAACCTTTATTTGTTCCGGGTGATTCCTGTACGTAAGTTGATGTTTGAAAAATGGGCGTCATTATTGCGCCGGTTGATGGATCGGGATCGGCGCCTGAGTGAATAGCGCGTGTTCCGAATTTATGTTTGGAGAAATCAGTCATGATGTTTTTTGTACGAATTTAAGTTTTTTACGATTGCCGAAACGATAATTTTTCTTTACTTTTAAGTATCAAAAATCGAAATTATATATTTTTTGTTACTATTTCATTCTGTTTTTTCTTTTGTAAAAAAAAAGATGTGAATACTGCTCCCGACCTCGGATATGAATTTGCGCCGCAAAACGTTGGCAAATATATAGTTTATGATGTGGACTCTATAGTTTACGATGATTTTTATAAAGACACCACTCAATATAAATACCGCGTTAAAGAAAAACTTGAAGAAAACATTACGGATAATCAAGGCCGACCATCGCTAAGGCTAGTAAGATATTATAAAAAATTTAATGTGTTAACTCCGTACGAACAAATTCAATGGACGGTAAAAGATGTTTGGTATTACACCCGAACTAATACAGCGCTTGAAGTAGTGGAGGAAAACAAACGATTTGTTAAACTTAGTTTTCCGGTAAAGCAGGATGCAGTGTGGGATGGTAATGCACAAAATAACAATGGTGCGATGAATTATAAGTATCTTTTTATTGATTTAAAACAAAACATAAATGGTACTACTTTTGATAATGTATTGTGTGTTGAACAAAAAGATGATAAGCGCAAAAATGCCATTCGCCGCCAGTATTATATCGAAAAATATGCTAAGGGTGTTGGGCTTGTGTACCGGGAAATAACCGATCTTTATTCAAACACAGTAATCGCTAACGTACCGGTGGAAAAACGCATTGAAAAAGGAATTATATATAAATTAACTTACGTAACACATGGTATCGAGTAATAGATTAAGGGGTTTAACTTTTTTATTTTTATTGATAATTGTTGTTGTGTCTGTTAAAGCGCAAACCAAATACTGGGTAAAATTTAAGGATAAAAATAATTCGCTATATTCTGTTGTAAGTCCGGGCGTGTATCTTTCACAAAGGTCTATAGCAAGACGAGCAGCACAAAATATACAAATCGACTTATCAGATATTCCGGTATCGCAAAATTATATTAACCAAGTAAATGCAACAGGTGCGGTTGTTTTTCAGCGTTCAAAATGGTTTAATGCCGCAATTGTAATAGTTTCCAATGCAGCGCAGTTAGCAGCAGTAAACAGTTTAACCTGCGTATTGAATTCTGCTCCCGTAAATAGTTATCATTCCACAGCGCCCGACGAAATACTTTCTTCACAAACAAATAGTTTGCAAAAAACTGGTGGAAGTTTGGTTGGTTATAATTATGGGCCTTCCAATACGCAGGTAACACAATTGAATTTAGAGTGTATGCACAACGGAGGTTATCGCGGACAAAATATGGTGATAGCCGTAATTGATGATGGCTTTAATAATGTAAACATTAATGCGGTTTTCGATTCGTTGCGGAATGAAAATAGATTACTTGGAACACGCGATATTGTAGCCGGCAATACAATGGTTTACGAAGACGATTCTCATGGTGCATTGGTATTATCAACAATGGCAGGTAATTC
>JAYTBK010000073.1:0-5288 GCA_043737035.1 Bacteroidota bacterium
GGATTTCAAAAAATTAAAAATTTTATTTCTTTCTAATAATAAGTTTACTATTTTCCCGCATGTGTTGGGCCGGTCAGGCACTTTAACAATGATCGGATTTAAATCAAATCAAATTAAATATATACCTAAAAACGCCCTTCCAAAAAAATTACAGTGGCTTATACTTACTAATAATAAAATTGAAATATTACCCGCTTCCATTGGAAATTGTTTGAACTTACAAAAAGTGGCGTTAGCCGGAAATAAATTAAAAACATTGCCGAACGAAATGGCAAAATGCAAAAACATTCAGCTATTGAGGATCTCAGCAAATGAACTTATTGAGTTGCCGGGATGGTTGTTGCAACTGCCCAAACTCGCCTGGCTAGCTTATTCGGGTAATCCGTTTACCGATGACTTAACTATTTTAAAACCTTTGGAATTAATAAATTGGAATGATCTTTTGTTACAGGAAAAACTTGGTGAAGGAGCTTCCGGAATAATTTCAAAAGCATTCTGTAAAAATAGTCCAAATGAATATCCAAAAACTCTAGCAGTTAAAGTGTTTAAAGGTGAAGTTACCAGCGATGGTTTTCCCGAGGATGAAATGAATGTATCTGCGATTATTCCTAAGCATAAAAATTTGATAACTGTTGTCGGAAAAATAAACAATCATCCGGAAAATAAAAATGGGTTAATTTTTGAATTAATTCCCCCCTCCTATTTTAATTT
The DNA here is from genome assembly GCA_043737035.1 of Bacteroidota bacterium. Taxonomy (GTDB): domain Bacteria; phylum Bacteroidota; class Bacteroidia; order B-17B0; family Aurantibacillaceae; genus UBA4416. The sequence continues at coordinate 712 of JAYTBK010000073.1, forward strand.
AGGAATGCCGCCAAGCTTTGAAACCTGCAGCCGCGACACCTTTAAAGACGAAACCATTTTTTCAGTAAAAACCATTTTGCATATTGCTAGCTCAATTGCCAATGCTGTGATGCATTTACATTTACATGGAATTATGCACGGTGATCTGTACGCTCACAATATTTTAATTAACGAGGAAGCCGATAGTTTGATTGGAGATTTTGGAGCCGCCACACCATATGATCGAAACGGCGCAAACGCCGCCTTATTGGAAAGAATTGAAGTATGCGCATTTGGATATTTTCTTGATGATCTGTTACAACAAATAAACGACCAGCAGAAACGCTTAACAGTTACAATTAAACTCATCCAACTGAAAGATGAGTGTTTGCGTGAAGAAATTTTAATGCGCCCGGATTTTGAATATTTAAACGACGAACTAAAAAGACAAATCGAAATTATTTCCTAATACTGTTAAACCTTTTTATCGCAACCAGTTGATCGTAATATGTACCGCGTTGCCGATGATACACATAAATAGTATACTCATTTTCTGTTTCCCAGTGGCTGCCCTCGGTCATTGAAGCGTCTCCACCTTTTTTATCATCGCGCAAGTACACGTACGAATAATTGTAGTATCCCTGCTTAATATATAAACTGCACTCATAACCAAGACGTTTATAATTATACGTCATTCGGTTGGTTTTATTTAGTCGCCAATCGGTAAGTTTGCCAAGTACATAAAAACTTCCCTCGCTTTGCGCATTATCGTATGGGATAAAAAATTTTACCCAAGCGTAATCGGCTTCAATATCAGCGTTAGTAGCCATATCTGCGTTTTTTATTAAAAAGCCTCCGTTAAGGTCGTTGTAAAAACTATAATTTTTATAAGTTTTCAATTCATCTGTTTTTAAATCGAGATGATAAATAGACGCACTATCACGGTAAATATTTCCAACCCTTTCAGTGTAAGTTCTTAGTGAACGCGAATCGAAATACCGGAACTCATTGGAACCGTCAAAAGTTGATTTATCATCTAGCGAGTAAGTCATTTGTTTTGGCTCACTAAAAGTTGGCTTCATATCCCTTACTGCGTTATCCCATCTGTTATTTTGAGTAATTACCACGTGCATATCAGTGTATGCGTTCGTAAGTTCATACACACTGTTTATGATAGAAAAATCGATGTGTTGTTTTTCATATTGCTCATCGTTGCCAATTGCCTGACGAACGGTAGCAATTACAGTAACTTTATCTTCATAGATCATAAAACGTTTAGTTAGCACAATTTTTTCTTTATCATTATTTTCATAAACAAAAACAACGTAGTTGCCCGACTTAGAAAATTGCATATTTGCCTGTGGAAAAAAAATGGCGTAATGCGTGTATTTTTGAATGGTGTTTGACGAATAATTAAAATTTAAAATGTTGGCGTCAAAAAAACCGGTCATGTATTCAGCCTGCATTAAATCAGACGGTTCCCAATTTGAATTGCAATGAATAAAGCCTATTGAGTACGATTTTTTGTCGGCATCCAAATCATCAAAGCTTAATTCTAACTGCTCGGCCGAATTAAATTTAATAATGGCGGGATTAGCATCATAACTTGACTCATGCAATAATGCTGTTTTTATAGTTGATTTATAAATCCAGTCTTCGTAACGCATTTGATTATCGTTTGCGTAATCGGGTTGCGCAAATGCAATTAAATGCCATAAATTAAGAGCAGCAAAAACAATGTATTTTTTATGAAAAGGCATCTATAAAAATAACGAAAATTAAAAGAAAATAGTATGCCTTATTGTTTTATCAATTCACCTTTACCACTTTTTACCAGGTTAATTGTTCCCGGTTCCCCGGAATAAAATATGTTTCCATCACGCTCTATTTGTATGTCCATTAAACCATTCAACGGAGCTTTTACGTAGGCATGCCCAATAGAAACGCTGTGCAGGTAAATGTAATTGGTGACTTTTAAATCATTTGCATATAAGTAATTTGTACCCGTATAATCATTATGCAAAGCACCGGTAATTCCCGTTAAATAAATATCACCGTTACCGTGCGCACTGCACAAAACGGCATTCGCATTAATATCGAGCCTAATTTCGCCGGAGTTACTTGTTTTGCAGGTTAATGTATCTTGTACAATCGTATTTAAACTTTTTATCGGCCCAACGCCCCTGTGCATAATGTGTTTAAAGTAAGGCGCGGTAATGTAAACGTTGATTTCGTGCTTATAACCCCGAACCCAATTACATCTGTTCGTGTTAAACACGCGCAGAGTTTCACCATCGCGCTCCGTTTTAATCAAATGCTGCAAATTACGACCAGCTTCAACCCTTACTTCAAATTTATTGCCCTGCGTTAAAAAAACGTTTATTTTATCTTTTATTTCAATGCAATTAAAATCAGTTATATCACGGTAAATAATATTTGCGCTTCCGGTTGATTTTACGCAGTCGCAGCGGTTTTCCTTTGTACAACCCGAAAGTAATATTGCGATCAATGTTGATATAAATAAACTAAAGCGCATTTATTTTTTTCTTTTTAATGGCAAACCTATAACCAATTCCGTAATCAAAATGGGCGGCTACTGCCCAATGCGATTTCATGGTGAAATTTATTATCAACCCGTTTTTACAATAATGCCTTATCCCGATACGATGAAACAATGGCCCGTCTTCTTTTGCTTTTGAGATCGCGTAATATCCCATTTCAATAGGGAAACTTATTCGTCCCACATTGTAAGCATAGCAAACTTTCACGCCAAGCTGCAAAATATCTGTCCATTTATTTGCCGGATGCCCTGATGTTTCTAAATGATATTTATTTTGAGAATCGTAACACACATCTACACCTCCACCCCATTTATGCGTGTTGCGTAAATTGTAATAATAATTTATCCCTAAGGTATTAGCAATATATTTTGGCCCGTTAGGCGGCTCGTGCTCGTTAAATCCAACCGCGTCCCAAACCACAAGTTCATGCTTACTGTTCCAAACAGATGCGGAATCCTGCAAGACAAAAATAATTGGATTTTTTTCGAATTTAAAATTGATACCTAAGTTAAGCGAAACAACATTCAGCCCTAAATTTGGTACTTGCGCCCTTCCGTTCGACGCGTGAGCAAATGAAAAGCCCGGTTCAAGCCTTACTTTTTTATTAAGGTTTAAGTGCCATAAAATTTTCCATTGAACAAAAGTGTTCAGGTTACTTCCTATAGCAATATTTTTAGGATTTTTATTAATATCAAATTTTTTTGTAACGTATGATACGCCCCAACAAATACGAATTACCGGCCGGCACCAATGTACTTTTTTATTAAGCGGAATTTCAATAAAGGGTGATAAAGCGTAGCAACTGCCCAATTGTTTGGGGTTAGCAAAATTTATGTAATTAAATGAAATCCCTACGTCCGGAAAATTATTTTCGTAGTGCCACCGTTTCGTGCCGTAGGTTGGCTTTACAAAGTTAACTTCCAAACCGGGTATGTAGCCCTTTACGAGTCCACCGGTGGTAGCGCGTTGCTCGAAAATAAAACCATAAGTAGGCGCAATTTTAATGTAAAAGTTTTTGGAGCCTGTCATTTTTTGTTGAGCATTACTCACTAACGCGAACAGAAGCAATATATATGAGAGGGATTTCAAAGCTTGCCAAATTTAAACATTGATTTGAATAAATAAATTATTTTAACCGTTAAATGATCGCATTTGAATGCTTTAACGTTCGTTAAAAACGCACCTAAATTTATAATCTCAATTTTATTCCACATCAAAATAAAGATTAAATTAGTGCCGTAATTTACACACAATGGAAGTAAAAGATATTAAAGAGTCGAGCCTTGCGCAAAATCCGGTTATTGGGCAAATGCTGCAAAACAACCACGAACAAATCGTTTTTTGTAATGATAACGCCACGGGCTTAAAAGCAATTATTGCCATTCACAACACTGTTCTTGGCCCCTCGCTTGGTGGTACCCGTATGTGGAACTACTACAATGAAATGGAAGCCCTTACAGATGTTTTACGTTTATCGCGTGGCATGACTTATAAATCATCGGTAGCCGGTTTAAATTTGGGTGGGGGAAAAGCGGTTATTATTGGCGATGCATCGAAAATTAAATCGGAAGCGTTATTACGTCGCTTCGGAAAGTTTGTTAATAGTTTAGGAGGAAAATACATTACTGCGGAAGACGTTGCCATGAACAGTCGCGATATGGAAACCATAAAAATGGAAACCGATTACGTTAGTGGATTACCGGTAAACATGGGTGGAAGCGGTGATCCATCGCCAGTAACAGCATATGGCGTTTACGTGAGCATGAAAGCTAGTGCAAAAGAAGCATTTGGAAACGACTCTCTTAACGGAAAAAGAATTTTAGTACAAGGTATTGGCAATGTTGGTATGCATTTGGTAGAACATCTTTCGAAAGAAGGCGCAAAAATTTATGTTTACGATATTAGCGAACAGCGCGTAAAAACCGCGGTTGACATTTACAAGGCAGAATTTGTCACGGCCGATAAAATGTTCGATCTTGATATTGATATTTACGCGCCTTGTGCACTTGGCGCAACGGTAAACGATGATACATTGTC
>JAYTBK010000074.1:0-2029 GCA_043737035.1 Bacteroidota bacterium
AAGGGTTACAGTAGTATTGTTGTAAACTGAATGCTTATTTAATTTTACTTGATTGGTGCAAACTCCGAAACCGTTAGTGCCTTCATTCTGTATGGTGTACGATTGTAATTTTGCGTTTTCGCCAACAAATTTTTCGCTTACAAAATTGGTAAACACTTTTGCGGTACCAATATTTAAATAATGTTCAATTACAGTTGCTTCCGCACTTTCCTGTAACTCAATAATATTGCGGGGATTAACAAAGCTATCGGTACTTGCTGAATTAATGTACAAAACATGTATAGGGATTTGTAATACAGTATTTTTTTCGACCGTTAAATGAAAGCCGTTGCCACAAAACGTAGTGTTTAAAGCAATAAAAGCGTCGCTCTCAACATCAGCAATTGAGGCTAATAATTGTTTTGAATTGTTATCGGAATTTGAAAAAGCTGAAATGTGTAAGCCTTTTAAAATAATTTTATCACTTAATGTTTCTGAATAATTTCCATTTATTACAACTAACGTAATGGTATTTTCTAACTTAAATTCATCACTTTTTTTTACTTCTAAAAATTGGTTTTGAATGTTTTTAAATTCTTTTTTAAGAATAGCATCCACATTACAATATTTATATTCTTCGTTTTTATTGGTTGGAATACCTTTTTCTTCTAGATAAAATAGTGCCTTTGTTAATGCAGAATCATTAATAAAATTAACCTTTCCGGCAGTTGAAGAAATTTTTTCTATGAGTAGTTGGGCAGTATTTGTTTTTTCTGCTATCATTATTCAGCTAATTCAAATTGTTTTTTAATCTCATCATAACCTTTTGCTTCTAGTTCCAACGCTAATTCTTTGCCCCCGCTTTTTACAATTTTTCCTTTATATAAAATATGAACAAAATCAGGCACAATGTGCTCTAAAAGTCTTTGATAGTGAGTAATAACGATATAAGCATTTTCTTTTGTTTTTAATGTGTTTACGCCATTAGCAACAATTCGTAAGGCATCAATATCTAAACCGCTATCGGTTTCATCTAAAATACACAGCTTTGGATTTAGCACTGCCATTTGAAAAATTTCATTTCGTTTTTTTTCGCCACCACTAAAACCCTCATTTACACTGCGACCTGTTAGTTTACCGTCTAACTCAACTAACTTTTGCTTTTCTTTTACAAGCTCTAAAAAATCTTTTGGTGCAATATCTTCTTTACCATTGTAGTGACGAATTTCATTAATAGCTGTTTTTAAAAAATTGATGTTACTTACTCCCGGGATTTCAACAGGATATTGAAAGGCTAAAAATAATCCTTCACGCGCTCTATCTTCCGGACTAAGCTCCAATAAATTTTTACCATTAAATACTACTTCGCCGTCGGTTACCTCATAATCAGCACGCCCTGCTAAAACATTTGATAATGTTGATTTGCCGGAACCATTTGGCCCCATAATGGCATGTACTTCTCCGGCTTTTACTTCCAAATTTATTCCGTTTAAAATTTGTTTTCCGTCAACCGACGCGTGTAAATTTTTAATACTAATCATAATTTTTTTCTATTATCCTACTGAACCTTCTAATGAAATTGCTAAAAGTTTTTGCGCCTCTACGGCAAACTCCATTGGTAATTTATTTAATACTTCTTTACAATAACCGTTTACAATTAAGGCAATGGCTTTTTCGTTATCAATACCGCGTTGTTTGCAATAAAACAATTGGTCTTCGCCAATTTTGCTGGTGGTAGCTTCATGCTCAACAATGCCTGTTTTATCTTTAATTTCGATATAAGGAAATGTATGCGCGCCACATTTATCACCCATTAATAAACTATCGCATTGGCTAAAATTACGAGCGTTAGTAGCACCTTTACGCACTTGTACTAAGCCCCTGTAACTGTTATTACTAAAACCCGCAGAGATACCTTTTGAAATAATTGTGCTTCGGGAATTTTTACCGATGTGAATCATTTTTGTACCGGTATCGGCTTCTTGCATATTATTTGTAACTGCTACCGAATAAAATTCGCCTACCGAGTTATTTCCTTTTAAAATTACAG
>JAYTBK010000075.1:0-5282 GCA_043737035.1 Bacteroidota bacterium
TTCCACTTCCCAATTTTGTGTGGGATCGTCATAGTTTACAACCTTTTGTTTAAAATATTGTTGACCATTCTTAATCTCTGTTGCAAATCCCAAGTTCAAATCAGCTCCCAAATAAATATTTTTTAATAATTGATAATAAAAAGACAAGTGGAAATTGAGCCCTGTTTCATACACTTTTGCTTGCCGGTTATAAGCACTTCCATTTCCCACTACTCTTTTGTTAGCCGATTCATAATCTTCAAATTCTTGTAATTCTACATCGCTAAAGCGATAGCCAAATGGAATGTTAACACCTGTTATAATTAATAAATCGTCTATCACGAAGCGTTTTGCAATGCCTGCCTTAAGGTAAACCGTCTTAATGTTGCGTTTATAGGTTAAATTTCTGCTGTACACAGCGTCCAGGCTTGAACTATTTTCCTTTAATGTGTTACTAAAATAACCTGCCTGCAAGTACATATCCGTATTTTTTAACGTGATAAAATTATAGGTTAACACCGGTTGCAAGTTCAACCCTCTTGATTTTTTTGAAGAGCCATTACCCTTAATCTGATAATTTTTTATTTGAGCGTCGTAATTTAAAACCGAAATGCCCAACTCATGCCTTTGAGCATAAATTTTAAAACTTAAAAAAAATAATATAAAAAAGGTCTTATTTGTCATGTTTCTTAAAATTATATTTAACACTTAACGTGGGAATAAAGGTTAGCGCGCAATCAACGTTTCGTTTGTTTTCAATACTAGTTTGAGTATCGTAATTATTTACCGGATTAACTAAATCTTTGTATGAGGTTGTGCGTACTTCCGCTGCATTTATAATAGTAACCCTCATTCCGATATTCATATCAACACCAAGGTAGATGCGTTTTGTTAATTTATAGAAGACCGACTGTTGCAGAAAAATACCCGTTATATATTCCGGATTAAATGTGTAGGTATCTTGAGTGGACGAAGCATGTATATTTCCATTGTAAGCTTCAATATTTTTTTCAGCATGCCGGTAGTAGATACATTCAGCAGGTATATTTACTCCGCTAATAAACGAAAGCTTATCCCTATTATATCTTTTGGCAATGCCTAATTTAAAAAAAAACGACTTTTGCGAGACGTAGTTGTAATCATAATGGGTTAAACTTCCACTTGTGTATGATTTTTCACTTGCTTTTTGTGATGTAAAAAAATACCCTGCCTGACAAAATAAATCGGTGTTTTTTTTTGTTACATACGTATAAAGTAAAACCGGCTGAAATGAACCAATTCCTTTACTCACGGCATAGTTACTGGTATCGGGAAATGTATAATTCGTTCGATGATGATCATACTTTAAAATAGATAAGCCCAGTTCATGATACTGTGCTTTACTTTGGAAATAAAACGCAGTGAGGAATATGATGGTAAAAATAAATTTCATACTATAAAGCAGTGCTCCCATTATATCCAATCAAACTGTTAAGAGAAAATGGAGGGAGCACTACATTTTTAATTACTGTTTAATAAATTTGAGGGTTTTACTTCCGCTGTAGTTGTTAAATGTGATAATATACATTCCTTGTGCAAGGTTACGCGTGTCAATTTCTTCTTTATTAAAAAGTTGGCCTTCATCTAAAATTTTTCCGTCGGTTGAAAATATGGAATAATTACAGTCGACACTGCCCCTAACATTTAACGTGTTTTCAACAACAGTTGGATAAATAAATACCCCTAAATCAGCGTTCGTTTGCTCGTTTATGCCAACGGTACTGTTCCCATTTATAATAATTTTATGGAATTTTTTTGCCGGGTCGATACTGTAGTCATTTGTTACAGGATACCAAGGCTTATTAATGCGTGAAAAAATTTGTTTCTGTCCAGAAAATAAATTATTAAGCGTTCTTGCGTAAACGCAGCCAGGTAGAGTCTGACCGATGGTATAAAAACATCCATAAGGATTAGCGGAAGTTGCACTAAAATAACAAATGTGAGTGCCAACTATTGCGTTTCCGCTATCGAGTTTTTGAAAAAGATCGAATTGAAATCCATTTGAACCGCTAGTAACAAATTCTAGATCATCAATATTATTGCCCAAACTTGTGTTTTCGTTTAGAGTGAGTGAGAAAAATTTATACCCAATAACCGGTAAAGAACTTTCGGTGCGGTTACAAACAGATTGGTGTAAGTTGATATTAGAACGATCCGAACCTGTGTAAAACGCCCAGTTTCCAAGCACATCATTAGAGTTAAATACCGCTACTCCTTTATCTACAAAATAACTTCGGCGCATGCCAATATGGTCGAGATCGCGAAGCCGTAAACCGTATTGGGTAAGATAAGCCTGGGGATCCTGCATAAATAAAAGGTAATTAAATGTAATTGTAGATTGAGATATGGGTTCCCCAAATACATCTATAACCGCATTTCGGCGTTTATTTATCAGTTTAACTTCAGTGTAAAGGTTAAAATCCAATAAGGTTGTATCCATCTTCATTAAAGCGCGAACATTATTTTCAGCATTAGAATGAGAAATTGCCCAAGGTGTGCCCGCTGCAACATTACCGCGTAAGGGCACGGTAGTTACCACGGCATTTGCATCGGTTAATTCAATTGAATAATCAACCATGTTGATTGGCGACTGAGTTGGATTAAAAATTTCAATAATGTAGTTCGAATAGTTTACACCATTTACAACCGTATTCTCCTTTATTATTTCGGAAAAGAATAGGTCGCTACAGGGTTCTTGCCCCTCTTGTGCATGCGCGAACGGTGCAAAATGTAACGCAAAAATTGTGAATAGTGTTTTTAAGTACGGAGCTTTGCCGACATTAAAAATCGAGGGTAGTTTTTTTTTCATTGCTTCTAAATTTAAGTGATTAATTGGAGATCTTAAGTAAATGTATAACAATTATCCCATACGACATATAAATCCTGTATATTTTTTTGATTAGTGGGTAAGTTGCTACGTGAATCAGCAGCGGCTAATGCAAAAACTCGGGTCTCGTGTGAAAGCGTTACGACTAGTCAATAAATTTACTCAAATTGATCTAGCCGCAATAGTAGACGTTGATGTAAGAACAATAAACAGGATTGAAAGTGGAACCTATAACCCTACTCTAAAAATTATTTCGGGTCTTGCTTCTGCTTTTGAAATATCAATATCCGATTTATTTAAAGAGATCGATTAACGATTGGTATGCTTTTTTATACGAGATGTTAAAACAAGTTCAGCATCTTTAAACTATTTCAATTTAGCACTCATTTCTTTTCCTTTGGCTTCATTACCTGTTAAAAAATATAACTTGCGTAGCGCCAACATACTCGATTTGTCGTCGGCACGTATTACTAAAGCTTGCTCTAAATACGGAATCGCTTTTTTATAATATTCCATACTGCGTGCTTCTATTTCTTTTTGTTTTTTTGCCAATTCGCTTAGCGTTACTTTCTCCATCGCTTTATTATACAATGTACCGCCATAATTATTGTACAATGCGCCAAGGTTATAAAGGGCGTTATAATAATTATCCTGGTTAGCGGGTTTTAAATCAATGGCTTTTTGATAATGCTCCGCTGCAAGCAGCACCATCTCGTCATAATTAACCGGTTTAATCGTGTCTTTTCCACTGCGTCCTTTGGGGTTTGCGAGGTTATCATATACATTACCTAAAACCAACTGCAACTGTGCATTGTTTGGGTCTTTACTAATAGCGGTTTGTAAATTTGTTAACGCTTTTTGCTGTTCACCTTTAAATAAAAATATTTCGGTTTCACGATTCATTAAATATACATCGCTCGGAAAAGCTTTTCGTCCTTTATTTAAATATTCCAAAGCACCTGCGCTATCTTTAGCGTTCGTGTAAACGTCGTATAAGGTTTGGTAATTGTAGGGCGAAGCAATATTTAAATCAATCATCGTTTTGTTGTAACTCATCATTTTAGCACTGTTTTTCGCTTTTTGCGCCGAAATACATGCATTATAATAAGATGAAGTATCTGTTTTACCTGATAGCAATAAATTTAAAATTGCTGAACGGTAAAAAAATGCGGCGGCCTCGTCAAATTGTTTCGCTTTGTATTTTCCTACTGCTATGTTACTTGATTCGAGTTTTAATTGCATTGCAACATTGCTTATTTTTAAATCATCATCGCTGGCGCTTGCAGCACTTCCACCTTTTATTATTTCCAGCATTCCGGCAAAATACTTAGCATCTATTACTTTAATTGTTTCCAGCGATGCGGTTGCATTTTCAAAATCGGAGGTTGGAGTTAAGCCATACGCAGCTTCGGCTCTGGCATTTTTATCGGCAATCGTTGCTTCCAGGTTTTTAGATTCCTGTTTCAATTTATATTGATAAATATAATAAGAAATGCGGGCTTTATACGATTGTGTTTTTGCCTGATTTTTGGTAGTCTCATCATTTAAAGCGGCATCAATATTACGGTTAGCCTTCATTAAATAACTTGTATCCGGTTTATCGGTTAAAGTTGATTCGTAATCACTCAACGACCGCCAAGCGCTTTGCACTTTGCTTTTCTGCGCCTCTGCGGTAAACCCAATAAAAACAAAAACACCGAAAATTATAATTTTATTGCGCATAAACTGATTTTTAAATATTGAAATGATTTTTAAAATGCTATTTATACTTATCGGCTTTTTCTGTTTCACCTAAACGTAAAAACAGTTTTCTGAGCTGTTGTTTGGTAGCCTTGTCGGGGGTAACTTCATAAGATTTTTCAAAATTAACTACTGCTTTTCTGAAATATTCATTAGCTTTCATTTCGTACTCTTTAGCCTTCGCTGTTTCCTTAGGTGGGAGCGCTCCGAGCTTGTCGTTCCATTCATTGCCGGTATTAAAATACATTACTCCTAAGTTGTAATTCGCAATCTCATAATCAGGTTTAATTTCCAATGCTTTTAAGTACTCTATTTCAGCTTTATCTTTTTCGCTTGTTTTTTGGTAAAGATTAGCTAAAATTGCGTGCAACACCTCGTTATCCGGAGCAACGGCAATAGCGTCGTTCAATTTGGTTTTCAATTCGTTGGTTTTATTACGCGCTAAATAAATATTTATTTCTTGGTTTACTAACTCCATATTATCCTCAAACATTAATTTACCTTTGCCAATGTACTCCAACGCTTTGGTAGTGTCTTTATCGATGAGAGAAAGCTTAATCATATCTGTATAAATGCGCGGCTCTTTATACTTCATATCAATTAACTTATCGGCATATTCTTTCGTCTTTTCTTTGTTAGCTGCGTACTTGTACATCTCAAATTTATAATAAACCAATTTTTCTTTTGTGATGTTATT
>JAYTBK010000076.1:0-2021 GCA_043737035.1 Bacteroidota bacterium
TAATGCAATTAAAGATTTTAAGCCTGGTGATGGATTCGTGTTTAATTTTTTTAATCCGAAATGTGCTAGCACTCTATTTTCGCCCGTAATTGGTACGATATCCGATGCAATGCTGGTAACAACGAGATCAAGGTAAATAAAAACTTCTTCTTCATTAATGCCGTTTTGGATGCAAAAAGCCTGTGCGAGTTTAAATCCGATTCCGCAACCTGCAAGTTCTTTGTAAGGGTAGGGGCAATCACTTTGTTTTGGATCGAGTACTGCAATGGCATTCGGTATTTCCTTTCCCGGCAAATGATGATCACAAATTATAAAATCAATGTTTTTGCTATTCGCATAATTTATTTTATCATTGGCTTTAATACCACAATCCAATGCAATTATCAGCGAGTAACTATTTTGCGCCGCATAGTCTATGCTTTGCGTTGAAATTCCGTAACCTTCCGCATATCTGTCGGGAATATAATACCGGATATTTTTAATGTATTTTTTAAAAAAACTGTAAACCAGCGCTACTGAGGTTGTTCCGTCCACATCATAATCTCCGAATATAAGAACATTTTCATTTTTAGAAATAGCAAGAGTTATCCTTTCAATGGCTTCATGCATGCCTTTCATTAAAAAGGGATCATGCAACATTTCGATGGCGGGCCGAAAAAATGTTTTTGATTGATCAAATGTTTTTATGCCGCGCAGCAACAAAAGCTCCGCAATTAGCGGATCAACATTCAGCGCCTCTTGCAAAAAAGTTACAGCTTCCTGATCATTTTTTTGATGTATGTTCCATCTTTTTTCCAAGTGTTTGCTAGCTTATAAACTTATTTTAAAACGTAATTATGTTATCAGTACTAACAAAGATACTATGTTCCGCGACTTTTGCAAAGCAAAGAACCTCGCCTTGAGCAGCAAAATTTATTAATTGAAAAGAATTTTTTTATTTTGGAAAGGCAGCGAAGTTTTTAGATCATGCAAACTAAAAGTTCCGTTCTTTCAATTTTTGTTTTAACCATGAAGAATCATCTGTGTTGATCTTCTTTTTAATATCGCTACTTAATTTTGTATTGCATAAAAGTGCATAACGAACATTTTCGTCGGGATCGAAAGATAAAGATTCACGATACTCTCACTGATACTTCTTTTCATTGCTACTGCCGAACGTACACACGAGTCATCATCTCGCGCAAGTACTTCCAATACTTCTATGGGAATTGTTTTATTATATATAGCCCAAGTTTTAAATTCCGGAAAATCTTTAATGATATCAAACCAAACACTAATCGGAGCCATATCGTGCGATGCCCTGTATTGCTCGTGCATGTTATCACTTTTCCTGAGCCTGATAAATTCTTCGGCGTTTGTGATCATTTGTTTATTCAAGGGTTCCAAAAGAAAAAATGTACCTAGGCGATATTATGGTACACCGACATTATATCATCGTCATCTTCCATTTTATCAATCATTTTTTTAAATTCCTCTTCCTGCTCTTCAGTAAGTTCTTTACTGGTGGTTGGAATAAAAGTTTTAATGGTTTCTTTAACGGTATATTTTTTCTCTTCCAATCCGGCTTGCATCAAACCAAAATCAGTGAACGTAACCTGCACAATTAACTCATTGGTTTCACTGTCCCAGGTTAATTCTTCCGCTCCAAAATCGATTAAATCAAGTTCTACATCATCGGCGTTTAGTCCTGTGGAATCAATTTTAAATAATCCTTTTCTTTCAAACATAAAGCTAACCGAGCCGGTTGTGCCAACCGAACCGTTAGCACGACTAAAATATACACGCAAATTAGCGATCGTACGGGTTGGATTATCGGTAGCGCATTCCACTAATACCGGTACGCCAAACGGACCATAACCTTCATAAATTACTTCGTCGTAATTGGCAATATCTTTCTCCGATGCACGTTTTATTGCCGCGTCGATATTAACCTTAGGCATGTTTACCGCTTTTGCGTTGGCTATACAAGCACGCAAGCGCGGGTTAAGATCGGGATGAGGCCCCCCAACCTTTACTGCCAT
>JAYTBK010000077.1:0-2020 GCA_043737035.1 Bacteroidota bacterium
TAATCTCGTTACTTATTTTTGCTAAAAATTCGTAAGGTAAATGGCACCAATCAGCCGTCATTCCATCTGTACTGCTTACTGCGCGTAATGCAATTACATTTTCGTAAGTACGTTCATCGCCCATTACCCCTACACTTTGTATAGGTAAAAAAATAGCTCCTGCTTGCCACACATCTTTATATAAATTATAAGATTTTAACCCATCAATAAAAATAGCATCTACCTCTTGTATAATTGCGATTTTTTCCAGAGTAATATCACCCAATATTCTTATTGCTAAACCCGGACCCGGAAATGGGTGACGGTTTAAAATGTTTTCATCTAAGCCCAATTCCTTTCCTACTCTGCGCACTTCATCTTTAAACAAGCTTCGCAACGGCTCCACTATTTGTAATTTCATATAATCGGGTAAGCCGCCAACGTTATGATGTGACTTAATTGTGGCTGATGGTCCTTTAACAGAAACACTTTCAATCACATCCGGATAAATTGTTCCTTGCGCTAAAAATTTCGCATCGGTAATTAATTTACTTTCCTCATCAAACACATCAATAAAAGCTTTGCCAATGGCTTTACGTTTTTTTTCAGGGTCGGTTACTTTATCTAATGCTGTATAAAATATTTCTTTTGCGTTTACACCTTTTACGTTTAGCCCCATGTGTTTGTAAGATTCTAACACATTTTCAAATTCGTTTTTACGCAACAAACCATTATCTACAAAAATACAATGTAAATTTTTTCCAATGGCTTTGTGCAATAACATGGCAGCTACACTGCTGTCAACGCCTCCGCTTAATCCTAAAATTACTTTATCGGTGCCTATAGTATTTTTTAATGAGGCAATTGTTGTATCAATAAAGGAAACCGGCGTCCAATCGCCTTTACATTTACAAACATCAAACACAAAGTTTTTAAGTAATTGTGCGCCTTCGGTAGTATGGTATACTTCGGGATGAAATTGAATGCCGTACGTATTTTCATTTTCTATAACAAACGCAGCGCATTTTACATCCTGTGTACTTGCAATTATTTTATAATTATCCGGAACGGACAAAATGGTATCGGCGTGGCTCATCCAAACTTGTGAATTAAGCGAAATACTTTTTAGTAAAATATTGGTAGTATCAATAAAGTTTAAGTTGGCTCTGCCGTATTCGCGGCTGTTAGACTTACCAACTTCTCCGCCATAAAAATGCGCTAAATATTGCGCGCCGTAACAAACACCCAGCAAAGGCAATTTACCTTTTATAGTCTCTAAATTTGGCTTAAGTGAATTCTCTTCACGCACAGAATGGGGACTTCCGCTTAAAATTACACCCATAATATTAGGCGTGATTTTGGGGATTTTATTGTAAGGATGGATTTCGCAATAAACATTTAATTCTCTCAAACGACGCGCAATGAGTTGCGTGTATTGAGAACCAAAATCAAGAATGAGGATTTGCTGCTGCATAAAAGCTTAAAGTTACTATTTTATATTTTGGTGTAAAAACTAAAAAAAATTAATTTTTTGTAAATTTATAAAAAAGAGTATATTTGCACTCTCAAATTTTTTGGGAATTCGGGGCGTAGCGTAGTCCGGTATCGCGCCTGCTTTGGGAGCAGGAGGTCGTCAGTTCGAATCTGGCCGCCCCGACTTAAAAAAGCCAACTTAAATTAAGTTGGCTTTTTTTATTTCATGTAATATTTTATTAGTGATTTCTAGGATAGAACCTTGACTTAAAACCGTTACATTATTTACATACCAAAAACTTTATTATTTGTTTTTATTTCAGATCATATTATGTTCTGGTAATTCGTCTTTTAATAGTGTTCGTAATCAAAAGTCCAACCGTGAAAGTTGAAATAATAGTTGATGGGATAAATAATATTAATGGTAAGATGAGTCCAAACCATCCAATGAAGTCACGATTAAAATAACTATAAATAAAATCGAATTTATTATTGCTGAATATTTGAATGAAATAAGTAATAGTTTTCGTCCCTTGATAATCTCACTCTCAATTAATCTGCCTGTTGG
>JAYTBK010000078.1:0-2019 GCA_043737035.1 Bacteroidota bacterium
TGGGTGGCCACATACAAACTAAAACTTAACTGTCAAATGTAATTTGATTACTGGATTAAGATTTCCTTCAGAGTAATTAAATTTTGAAGTTTGTCCCCAATAATTATTTGTCGTCTGATTTACGAATTTACTAGAAAGAAAATAACCGAGTTCGGGTGATAGGTATACATGCTTAATAGTTTTTATTTTAAAACCTAACCCTAGGAAACAGTCAAAGCCATTCGCTGTCTTTGAAAAACGTTCGTTGTCTCCACCAATTCCTTCGTAGTAATGTCCTGTTGAAAACACATTTCGGTACGAAAGGTCAAGAAAAGTGTAAAACCACTCTTTGTGTTTTAGAAGTGAAAATTGGCCACCAACCCCAATTCTGAAGTCTTTGTTATTAATGTCACCAGATGAGCCGTCCGACCAGCCAGCAGGTGTAGCATAAGAAGTCGAATTGTCCGTGTAACTTGTATGCAAACGAAGTCCGAGTCTTTTTTTTGTATAACGAAAAAACAAACCATTAATGAATTCAAAAGAAGGTCTGTCGGGGGCAAAGTAATAGTTATTGTTAAATGAATTAATCGTCACAAGTGTCGAGCCGAATTCAAAACGTCTAATGGTGTCTTGCCCGTTTGAGATTTGAAAGAGGAACATAAATGTCAAGATGGCTATTAATTTTTTCATGTCTTTGCTTTTTTAATAGAACGTTTTTATGTTTGAAATATTGCTTGTTTTGTCTGCCGGAGTTTCGTCCGCCCACTTACCTATAACTAGATGCAAATATTCGGCATGGTTTCCATTTTTCTGGTTTTTTTTTATGTATTTAAAACGCCAATTTGCTCAATAATTTTTTTAAGAGCTTATCTTTTTTTAAATGTGCGAGTTAAATGTCAATTTTTATAATGTTGCAAATAATTAAAATTCGCTATGATGAGCTTAGCGATCTGCATTTTAAAACTTAAATCCAATTACCATAATATCGTCGGTTTGAGGCATAACACCCTGCCAAGAATTTACAGTATTTTGTATAAAATCAGATTGATTATTAAATGATAAATCAGAGGCTTGTAATATGGTTTGTTTAAAGCGTGCTGCCGAAAACTTTTTTTGCCTAACGCCTCCAAATTGATCTTTAATTCCATCGCTAAATAAATAAAATAATCTATTTGGTTCGTAAGGAATAAACGTTGTTTTAAACTCAGAACTATCGTTTTCACCGATTGAATAACGGTGCGCTTTTAAATCGATAAGAGAATTATTTACAATGTAAAAAGCATCGTTTTTTGCAGCCGCAAAATAAACATTATTGTTTACTAAATTTACAGCTACAATACTTGCGTCCATTCCGTCTCTAATATTATCTTCTTTTAAATTTAACTGATGGTAAAATAAATGATTTAATCGTGTTAAAATTTCGCCTGGCATATATACGTTTTCTTCGTAAACAATTTTATTAAGTAAAGAAGTGCCAACAATACTTAACATTGCGCCCGGAACACCATGTCCTGTGCAATCGCCTGCAAAAATTA
This sequence comes from Bacteroidota bacterium, assembly GCA_043737035.1. GTDB lineage: Bacteria > Bacteroidota > Bacteroidia > B-17B0 > Aurantibacillaceae > UBA4416. The sequence goes on from JAYTBK010000078.1 coordinate 1,515, forward strand.
TTAAAACATCTTTATGTTTACCAACCCAAAAAAAGTCGCCGCTTACTTGATCTTTAGGCTTATAATAAATAAAACTGTTATCTATACTTGCTTTTAAAACATCTTGCCCTACAAAAATAGCCCGTTGTATGCGCTCGGCATAACTAATGCTATCCATTAATTCGGCACGTTGTTGCTGAATTTCGGCAGTACGTTGTTTAATAATCCTTTCTAGTCTTATTCTATTTAAACGAGTTGCTTTTATCCGCAAATAAACTATTAAAATAATTATAATAACCACAATTATTAGAATTAAATATGAAAACCATTTAGCTTTATAAAACGGCGGAACTACTTTAATAGTTAGGTTAAAAGGTTCAGCACACCATATTTGGTCGGCATTTGCACCCATAACCTCAAATTTATAGGTGCCGGCAGGCAAATCATTATATATTACAAAATTAGTGCCTAAGGGTTGCTGCCATTCCGTTTCATAGGGCAAAAACCTGTATTTATATCTATTTTT
>JAYTBK010000079.1:0-2015 GCA_043737035.1 Bacteroidota bacterium
GCGAAAACCCGGTTTGGATCGCCAAGGTAATACGAATTCGGTTTTATTTTTTTGACACTGTCAGAAATATGATAGCCCTCCTGTTTTTCGATGGTTCGCTGAAGGCGCGTTACAAACTCGTGCTTGCCATCCTTAAACATTTCGTTTATGCTGAATGAAGCCGAGTTAAAATTATCATTCACATATACAAACGGAAGGATTTTTTTTATGGTGAGAATATCAAAATCTTCAATACTTTGTAGTTCGTATATTGTGATTAGGTTTCCATTTTTTGCACGGTGTTTTAAAAGATTGTTTATCTGAATGTCATTTAAAATCTGTAGTTCCTGAAGTTCCTCTTTTTTTGCACGGTTTAAATTAATAGGGTTTTTGCGGTAGTAAGTCCAAACATCCGTAAGGCTGGTAAGATCGCCTTCTTCAGATTGTAATTGCTCGGTAAGGATTTCGATATTTTGATTGATCATTTCGTCAACCTGCTCATTATTTTTTGAGTTTGACGTATCTGTTTGCGCACTTAATGCAAAACCGGAAACACACATAAATGCTGCAAAAACGTATTTTAAATGTTTCAACATCTATAATTTTTCGGGTTCAGAAGTAGGAGTATCTTGTGATTTTGTTTTTGCTTTTCCAAATGCGTAACGTAAACCAATTTGCGGGGAAAGGCCCAAAATGCTATGGTACATGGAACTAACGTCAATTTTTAAACCTTTATAATTTACGCCTAAACCAAATGCCGCTTGAGTAGGGTAAGAACTTGCCCCCGCACGAATGTACACAAGGTTGGAAGGAAGATATTCGATACCCGCTTTAACATTTATTTTTTGGAAAGAAGTTTTTTCCGCTTCCAAAAGAAGGTGAACTTTTTTTGTAAAAACATATTGTGCGCCTATTTTAAAAATGGTTGGCACTTTCTCATTATTATAATCGGTAATTTTTACACGAAAGGGATTGTAAATATGCGTGGCAATGATGAGTTGCGGTAAAACTTTTGCGGTGAGTCCGAATGAACCGGTAAACGCGTTCGCTTGCCCATAGATGTCAGCTATCTTAGTATTTAAATAATCGAAAGCTATTCCTGCAGAAATATTTTCGCTAAGTTTCATACCATAACTTAAACTAAGCTGCGATTCGCGATAGAGTTTATAACCAAATGAAGTGTAACATAAACCAAATGTTCCTTTTTTAATGGGTAAAATAACGGCAAAACCACTTTGAGTAAGTTCATTTACAAAGAAACGATTCTCGCAAAACGCACCGGCTTCTGCCTGCCTCAAAAAACCAAGACTACCCTGATTATTGCGTGTGCTCCATACATCATACAGCGTTGATGATGCATGGCCTAAAGCTGCGGAGCGCGGCCCAATGGGACCATCGCCGTTGGAAGCGAGCATTTGTAAAGAGAAAATAATTAGCGGAAATAAAAATTTGTTCATCTTACCAAATATAAAATATTTAGTGGAAAGGAAAAAACGGCGGCTACTTATTTAACAGTAAGATAATAGTTGCATTGGTATTACCAGCGTTCAAAATCTTTTACAATTTTTCTGTCTGCTTTATTTCTGAGGGTGAAGGCGGCTGTTAATTCGGTTGATCCACTGGCGTTGCTGCCTAAATCGTTAGTTAAAAATTCGTACCCTAATGAAACATTAAAGTAGTTGTGGCGGTAACCAATATTTGTTGTAACCGCACCGCCGTTAAATAAGCCCACACCAAACATAATGTGCTTAACAAATAGGGCGTTAAGGTGAATTTGATGGGTATAAAAATCCTGTTGCTTTTCTAAACGCGACATCATATTTAGTAAAACATTTTGGCCTAAAGATAAATTGTACGAAGCAAAAATACTTAGACGATAAGTAGTTTGCTTGGCCCGAGAAATCCTTTTTCAGGCTGGGTGAAATGAAAGACTGTGCCGCCTGCGTAGAAATGTTTATAGTTCACAATAAGTCCGGCACTAAAATCAAGGTTTTGTTTCGTACTATTTTGAATTGGGTCGTTATAAGAATAAACAA
>JAYTBK010000080.1:0-5256 GCA_043737035.1 Bacteroidota bacterium
ATATCTCAATACAGTTTATAATGTACCATTCGAAAATATCGGTGTCATTACCGGTCCTTGTCACGCGGAAGAGGTTGCGCTTGAAAAATTATCGTATCTCACGTTGGCTTCAAGTGAAATAAAACACGCCGACGAATTGTGCACATACATGCGGTGCCGCTACATTAAGTGTTCGAGTAGCGATGATATTTTTGGAACTGAATTATCTGCTGTTCTTAAAAATGTAATTGCTGTTGCAGGCGGAATTTGTCACGGCCTCGGCTACGGCGATAATTTTTTATCTGTCTTGGTGAGTAACGCCATACAGGAAATTGATCGGTTTGTAGCCGCAGTACATCCTATTAACCGCGATACAAAAGCTTCTGCATATTTGGGTGACTTACTGGTAACTGCATATTCGCAATTTAGCCGTAACAGAATGTTTGGTACGATGCTAGGTAAAGGATACAGCGTAAAAAATGCGCAGTTGGAAATGAACATGATTGCCGAAGGTTATTATGCAGTGAAATGTGTTTGTGAGATTAATAAAAAATACAATGTGCATATGCCAATTACAAATGCCGTAAACAACATAATTTACAACCATTCAAATGCTAAAAAAGAAATGGAATTGCTTGAGGGACAATTGAGCTGATCCTATTCTAAAAGTAAGTGTATTACTGTCCGAGCTAAAACTTACTCATTTCATATCTTTCTTTTGCTTCTTGAACAGATCCTGCAAAAATTATTTTTCCGATGGTATTACTTTCAGTTATAAAATCTCCAAAGCTTTTCCCGCGGTACTCTAAGAAATCGCCTATTATAGCAATTCTCATTCTAAAATTGGTGGCTTTCTGAAAAATATTGCCCGCCATGCCTGAACTCAAATCAAAAAATGTAGAGGTAATATTTTTTTTGTGAATTACAATAATATCAAAATTCTGATAATATAAATCAACTAACAGTTCAACTCCTGTTATAGATTCTTCAATTAATAGGTCATTTGAAGAGAGTTCAACAGCTTTTAAACCATTTATATTAATAGCTTTTATTGTTAGAGTTTTGTTTTGAAATGATATTTCCACTTGAACAATAGTTAGTTAAACATTTCCTGTAGGCTTACTTTTTTCATTTCCTCACAATTTCCTTCCATTTAAATGTTTGGATTAGGTGTACAATATCTTTCCGTAAAAAATCTACTACTGTTTTTAAAGAATCTGCATTTGGAACCGCGTTAAAATACAGCGCTCCCCGCATAAAGTGCTGCGTGCTGTCGGTTAAATAAAACTGGATGTTTGATGCGGTGTTTCCGCTGATATCATAAACTAACCCGTACACTTTTGCACTGTCTCTTATAATTACCGTTTCATCAATTCCGGTGGCTTTAACTTGGTGCTTAATAGCGAAATCGCGGCTTTGAGATAAAATCGTATCTAAGTTGTTTTTAATTTCCTTATAACTTAAATGTACCTGCGCGTTGTATCGCGGAAAGTTTATGTTAATCCAACAAGGGTCGGCACCCAAATGTTTATCGTTATTTATAAAACTATAAATTGGAATTTCAAAACTGTAGGGGCAAAGACTGTCATACAGACGGTAATTTTTTGGTTCAAAAAAAATACGGGGATACCCTTTTGGTTTAGGTATAAACACTTCATCATCCTCGTCGGTGCACGATACAAAAATACAAAACGATCCACTAACGATTAGTAATTTTAAGAATGTAAGCAATACTGAATTTTGCATGGTGTAAAGTTAAACAAATTAAAAAGCTGAAAAAACTTACTCTAAAACTTATTTAACAACGCTGCATTGTTTAAAAAGGCAAGTTATCTTTTTTGTCTGTTCCACTCAAACCAGGTTCGATATTGCCATTATAGTCGGAAGAAGGATTGGAATTTGTTTCTTTTTTTTGAAGAATTAAAAAAGATTCACCCACAATTTCGGTAATATTTTTTTTCGCTCCGTCTTTATCAACCCATTGGCGGGTTTGTAGTTTTCCTTCTAAATAAATTTGCATACCTTTCTTCAGAAGTTTTTCCGCGCTTTCTGCCATGCTCCGCCAAACCACAACGTTATGCCATTCGGTTTGTTCAACTTTATTTCCGCTTTTATCTTTGTGATATTCGCTGGTAGCCATTGTAAAATTAACCCGTGCAATATTTCCTTCAAGATATTTAATTTCAGGATCTTTACCGAGGTTACCTACGAGTATTACTTTATTTATTCCGGCCATATTGTAACTTGCTAAATTTAAGATGTAAATCTTCCCACAAACTGAAACAATATTTGTTGTAAATAGTTTAAAAAAATAGTTTTCAAAAGTATGATTATATGTGCTTAAAACATCCTTTTATATATTAATTTTGTTTGTAATGAATTTGGATTATTTAGATGAATTAAATCCTGTGCAGCGGTTGGCGGCAGAAAATACTGAAGGGCCTGTAATGATTATTGCGGGCGCTGGATCGGGTAAAACACGTGTTTTAACGTATCGAATTGCGCATATCATGCATAAAGGTAATGATGCCTTTAATATTCTTGCTCTTACATTTACTAATAAAGCGGCGCGTGAAATGAAAGACCGTATTGCAAAAATAGTTGGCAATAAAGAGTCGAAAAATATTTGGATGGGAACCTTTCATTCCATCTTTGCTAAGATATTGAGGTTTGAAGCCGGTAAACTTGGCTATCCAAGTAATTTTACGATATATGACACGGATGATAGTAAAAGTGTAATAAAAGATCTGCTAAAGCAGTTAAATCTTGATGATAAAATTTACAAGCCTTCATTAGTCTTAAACCGGATTTCTTCCGCAAAAAACAGTTTAATTTCCGCAGGACAATATGCTAATAACCCAATAACGCAGGCCGAAGACAGAGCTTCTAACAAACCTTTACTCGGACAAATTTATTTGGCGTACCAAAAAAAGAATTTTAAATCGGGTGCCATGGATTTTGATGATCTGTTGTTTAATACCAACGTTTTGTTACGCGATTTCCCTGACGTACTTATTAAATATCAAAGTAAATTTAAATATATTTTGGTTGATGAGTACCAGGATACCAATTTTTCGCAATATGTTATTGTAAAACAACTTGCCGCAAGGTTTCAAAATATTTGTGTTGTAGGCGACGATGCCCAAAGTATTTATTCGTTCCGTGGTGCAAACATTCAAAATATTTTAAATTTTGAGAAGGATTATCCTGATCTCAAAACATTTAAACTCGAACAAAATTACCGAAGCACAAAAATGATCGTTCAGGCCGCTAGCGCCGTTATTGCAATAAATAAAGATCAATTTAAAAAAAACATTTTTACTGATAATGAAGAAGGAGAAAAAATAAAAATTATTCGCTCATCAACCGATAACGAAGAAGGCCAAAAGGTTGCTTCATCGATTTACGAAACACATTATACGCAGCAAGCGCATTATAAAGATTTTGTAATATTGTACCGTACAAATGCACAATCGCGCTCTTTTGAAGAAGCACTCAGGCGTTTAAATGTTCCTTATCGAATTTATGGTGGCATTTCGTTTTATCAGCGTAAAGAAATTAAAGATGTTCTTTCCTATTTCAGGCTATCAATAAACCACAACGACGACGAATCTTTAAAGCGCATCATCAATTATCCCGCCAGAGGAATAGGGCAAACAACGCTTGATAAAGTTATGATCGCAGCAATGGAGCACGATATTAGTATGTGGCAGGTTTTGTGTAACCTAAGAGATTTTAATACAGGAATTAACAGTGGAACTGCCTCGAAAATAGAGGAGTTTATTAATAGCGTTAAAACGTTTGCGTTAATGATACCGCATAAAGATGCATTTGAAGTTGCCAATCATATTGCGGTTACCAGCGGAATTGTAAAAGATCTTTACAACGATAAAACCCCCGAAGGCGTTAGTCGCTACGAAAACATACAGGAACTTTTAAATGGGATAAAAGATTTTGTGGAACTGGATAGAACTCCGCAGGAAGAAGAACTCAAAGGCTTAATTATGCAGGATAACATAGCCACTCCTAACGAATTATTTGATGCACCACAAAGTACAGCCACATTAAAAACGTTGGATGAATTTATGCAGGAAATTAGTTTGCTCACCGATGTTGATAAAGAAGGCGAAGCGGAAAAAAATGCCGATAAAGTTACCATGATGACTATACATGCGTCTAAAGGGTTGGAATTTCCGTACGTGCATATCGTTGGCCTCGAAGAAAATTTGTTTCCATCGCAAATGGCGCTAAACAGTAGGAGCGAATTGGAGGAAGAACGCCGATTGTTTTATGTTGCGATTACAAGAGCCGAGAAACGTGCTACTATTAGTTTTGCAACCACACGCTACCGTTTTGGTAATATTATTTATTGCGAGCCGAGCCGGTTTATTGATGAACTCGACGAAGCATGCGTCGATTTTCCTGACATTCCAGTTTCAAATAAATTTAGTGATAATGCGTTTAGCCGAATTAATAGCAACGTTGGGCTTAGTAACTTTAATGTCGGCGTCGAAACTTCCAATAAAACGGGTACGCAAAAAATAATTCCTAAGCCGATTAATTTTTCACCGCCAAAAAAATTAATTCCTTTAACGCAGCGAATGGCGGCGAGCAACTCACCAACAGATAATAGTGCAAACGCTACTCTACATGTTGGAAGTGTAGTGGAACATGAAAAATTTGGAATTGGTGAAATCACAGCAATTGAAGGCGTATATCCTGAGGCAAAAGCATCTATCCTTTTTCGGAACAATGGTATCAAAAACCTTTTATTAAAATACGCTAAGTTAAAAAGTGTGCTTTAAAAATCGTCAGCACAAAAAAACCGGCAAAATTGCCCGGTTTCAAAAATGTAAGTGTAGGTTAATTTAATTAGCGTCGCCACCAAAATAAGTTTGTTCAACAATATCGGCGTTTGTTGCAATATCATAAATTACTTCATTTATAATTTCTTCTGATGTTAAATGAACCGGCTGCACCGCGTGTATAACTACAGTTTCGCAAGGCGTTCCATCTACTCTTTTATCCGTCGTTATTATCGCCGAACAATACGTGCAATAGCTGCTTTCTTTTAATATTTGATATAAATTTACATTTAGGTTGTACTCTCCGCAACGGCTATTAAAATAAAAAGCATCTTTTCCCTGAAACCTCTCTTTTATAAGCCATGCGTAAACTAACTGATAACGCATTGTGCCGTCTTTTTGTTTCATAGCAACATCCAAATTAAAAATACCGGGTGATACTTCATTCATTTTGTATTTCCACCGTTCGGCG
>JAYTBK010000081.1:0-5235 GCA_043737035.1 Bacteroidota bacterium
CTATTCGCGCTATCTTGATGGAAGGTTGCCGGGCACGCGTCCGTTTTGTTTGATGGATTATTTTCCGAACGATTATTTATTGATGGTTGATGAAAGTCACGTAACAATTCCGCAAGTACGCGCCATGTTTGGAGGAGATCTTTCACGCAAGCAAAACCTCGTAGAATACGGTTTCCGGCTCCCATCAGCGTTAGATAACAGGCCGTTAAAATTTGAAGAATTTGAAATGTTAGCTCATCAAACCATTTATATTTCTGCTACACCTGCCGAATATGAGCTTGAAAAAGCCGAAGGAATTGTTGTGGAACAATTGATACGGCCAACCGGAATTTTAGATCCTATTATTGAAGTGTTGCCCGCTGCAAACCAAGTTGATGATTTATTGGATCAGATACACAAAGTTGTTGAGCGCGACGAACGTGTGTTAGTTACTACGCTTACCAAGCGAATGGCCGAAGAACTGACAAAATACTTAACCAAATTAAAAATTCGCTGTCGCTATATACACAGCGAAGTTGATACGCTGGAAAGAATTGAAATTTTAAGGCAATTGCGTGTTGGTATGTTTGATGTTTTAATTGGAATAAATCTTTTACGTGAAGGATTAGATCTTCCGGAAGTATCACTTGTTTGTATTTTGGATGCGGATAAAGAAGGGTTTTTAAGAAACGTGCGCAGTTTGGTGCAAACCACAGGCCGTGCAGCCCGTAACGTAAACGGACGGGTAATTATGTATGCCGATAAAATGACCAATAGCATGAAACAAACCATTGAAGAAACGTTGCGCCGCCGCCAAAAACAAATTGAATATAATTTTAAAAACGACATAACGCCGAAACAAGCCGGTAAAAAAATGTTGTTGCAGCCGAATTCTGGTATTGAAGTACGATCAGACGGTAAACTTGTAAAAGCGTATTTAGAGCCTGACGAAATAAGCTATGCGGCCGATCCCGTGGTACAGTATATGAATGCGGACGAATTGAAAAAACAAATCACTAAAATTAAAACAGCTATGTTGCGCGCATCGAAGGAAATGGATTTTATTGAGGCGGCGCGGCTGAGGGATGAAATGTATGGCCTCGAAAAATTATTGATGGACAAATAAACCTCGCTCTTAGTAACCCTTCCAGAGTTTCAAACTCTGGAAGGATTATTTAGATTTATAGATGAAAACAGAACTTCTTGTAAAAGGAAATTATTATCACATTTTTAATCGTGATAATAATAGCGCCGATCTTTTTTTTGAAGATGAAAACTATAGATCTTTTTTAAAGCTATATGACAAGTACATTAATCTAGTTACCAACACATATGCATGGTGTCTCATGAAAAATCACTTTCACTTCCTTATTTATTTAAAAGAAGAAGGGCGATCACGAAAGCGAATTAACATATTCGACCATTGATAAACCAAAAGAAATTAATCCATCCAAACAACTTTCTCATTTGTTTAACGCTTACACGCAGGCTAATTGATTATTTGTAGATATACCAAATTAAAGCCATGTCCATCAACCCTCGCATTACAAAATTTATTTTGTTTATTTTTTTTTAATTAGTTCAATGGAATCTAATTCGCAAACGATGTATCTGGCAAACGATTCGATATTCGGTTCAGAATTAAAATGGCGCATTGTAGAAACCGAATTTTATAAACTATTGAACGAACTTAGAGCTCAAAAAAAATTGCAACCTTTAATTTTCGGAAATGCTATAATTGATTCAGCTTCATTCGATCAGGCGCGATACATGAAAAAACACAATGTGATTGGACACGAACAAAATAACAGAAAAAAGTCGATACCGCTTCAACGAGTTCAATATTACGGAGGGATTTTTAATACTGTAGGGGAAAATTGCATTTTAATTTTTATTGATACGCCAATGAAAACAAAATACAACAATAAATTAATTCTTATTAAATCCGAAAAGGAAATTGCAGAAGCACTTTTTTTTGGTTGGAAAAATTCACCTAAACACTATAAAAATATGGTAACGAAAGAATATACATGTGCAGGACTCGGATATTCTTTTAATGCCCGCGAGAATCAATTATATTGCACCCAGGTTTTTGGTGGTAATGTTGTACAAAAATAATTATCGTATATTTTACTTATGAATTTAAATGAAAATAACTTCTAATAAATTGTCCGTGCTTTACAATTTTTACAAAACAGAACTTTCACTTCTGTATAGTGAAGACGAAATTTTTGAAATTTTTGGTTTGGTTTGCGAAAAATATTTAGGCATTTCCAAAAATGAAATAAAATCAAATTTTGATTTAAACGTTAACCAGTCTGATCTTCTAAAAATTTACGATGCCGCCAAAGCGTTAAAACGAAACAACCCAATTCAATATGTTTTAAATGAAGCTTTTTTTTACAATTCAGTTTTTTTTGTAAATCCTTCTGTTCTTATTCCACGACCCGAGACGGAAGAACTCGTTGATATCATTATTAAAGATCTCATGGCAATAAACGATGCCCGACATAAAATTTTAGATATTGGTACGGGCTCGGGTTGCATAGCTGTTTCTTTAAAAAAACATATTCCTTCGACAAGCGTGTATGCAATCGATTTCTCTAATGAAGCTCTGGAAACCGCTAAAAAAAATGCTTTTTTAAATAACGTTTCTGTTGCATTTAACAACGTCGATATTCTCAATTTAAATGCATGTAGTTTTATGAAGGACGAATCACCCTTTACGTTGATCGTAAGCAACCCTCCATACATTAAAAAGTCCGAGTCGCAATTCATGCACAAAAACGTTTTGGATCATGAACCTCACGTTGCCTTATTCGTAAATAGTGACGATCCCATTATTTTTTATAAAGAAATAATTGATCTTTGCCACACAAACCTAACAGCAAAAGGATGGTTGTATTTTGAGTTAAATCCGCTATTCGCACAGGATGTAAAAAATTACGCAGACTTGGTTAATTTATTTAATTTTACCGAGCTTCTGCATGATATGAGTGGCAAGATTCGGTTTTTTAAAGCGCAAAAAAAATGAAACAATTCGGTGTAGTTTTAATGTTTCTTTCCCACATTTTGTTTGGTCAGGAACTAGCGGTTCGTTCTTTTGATGTTTTATTAATGCCGGTTGGCGGTGCGGCCGACGTTGCATACGTATTTCAGTCACAGGTTATTTTTCCTGATGTGTTGTTAAAACAAAAATCGGCTTACAACGTTGCAATCTATTTTGACGTTAGCGCAACAGGTTCCATTAATAATGTAAATTTTAAAAACTCATATCCATTACAGTTACAAGTGGAAGCTATGCGTATACTGCGCTATTTTAATTTTAAACCTGCCAAAATTGTTAACGTCGCTGTACCTGCAACATCTTTTCTTATTTTTAAATTTGACCCGACACAGTATAAGAAAATAATTAAAAAAAGAGAATTTGACTTTTCAAAAAATATGGCGTTGTTTGATACAACGTTTACCATTTATGAACGTGCTGATAAATCACCTGAATATTTTAAAGGCGATGATGCTTTATCTGAATTTATACTTTCAAATCTCGAATATCCTGATCTTGCTGTCCGTCAAAATATTTCCGGAACTGTCGTCGTAAGTTTTATCGTTGAGCCAAACGGAACAATAAGCAATCTCGTAGCCGATAAAGAATTCAACCAACTATGCACCGAGGAAGCGTTTCGCATCATGCGGCAGATTAAATGGCAACCCGCCGAAAAAAATGGTAAACTAGTACGTTATAAAATGAAGTATCCAATTATTTTTAATTTAAATAACAGGAATAAAGATAACGCAACCAGTGAACAACGTTGACCAATAAAAAATAAAACTTCTTACAATAAATCATTTACATGAATACATTTTTAATAACGCCTGCACTTCATATTACCATTCGGGAAATTCAGGAAATTATTGAAGGCAATTTTAAAATTGCACTATCCGATGAGGCCAAAAACAATATTGTAAAGTGTCGCGAATATCTTGACAAAAAAATGGCTTCGCACAGCGAACCAATTTATGGAATTAATACTGGCTTCGGCTCGTTGTGCAATGTTGTAATTCCTGATAACGAACTTGAACAGTTGCAAACCAACCTTGTTATGTCTCACGCCTGTGGCATGGGCGATGAAGTTCCTTTAGAGATTGTACGTTTAATGTTGTTGCTTAAAATACAGGCATTGTCGTACGGAAAAAGTGCCGTGCAATTATCAACGGTACAGCGTTTAATCGATCTCTACAACAACAAAATTTATCCTATCGTTTACCAGCAGGGTTCGTTAGGCGCTAGCGGCGATCTTGCCCCACTTGCGCATTTGTGTTTGCCGCTTTTAGGAATGGGTGAAGTTAATTACCAAGGAAATCGATATCCTGCAAATAAAGTATTAACAGACTTAGGACTTGAAACTATAAAATTTAGATCGAAGGAAGGGTTAGCGTTATTAAATGGCACACAATTTATGGCAGCCTACGGCGTTTCTTGTCTAATGAAAGCAACACGTTTAAACACATTGGCCGATTTTATTGGCGCAATTTCTTTGGATGCGTTCGATGGAAGAATTGAGCCTTTTAAAGATAACATCCATTTAATAAGACCGCACAAAGGGCAGTTGCAAACCGCGCGAGCAATAAACGATTTTTTATTGGGAAGCCAAATAGTTCAACAACAAAAAACACATGTTCAGGATCCGTATTCGTTTCGTTGCATGCCGCAAGTGCACGGTGCTACTAAAGATGCAACGGCGTATGTAAATTCGGTTTTTGAAATTGAAAACAATTCTGTAACTGATAATCCAACTGTATTTCCTGATGATGATGAAATTATTAGCGGCGGAAATTTTCACGGACAACCTTTGGCTTTGTCTTTAGATTTTTTGGCCATTGCTATAGCGGAATTAGGAAGCATTTCCGAAAGGCGTGTGTACCAACTTATTTCGGGTAACAGAAAATTGCCGGCATTTTTAGTTGCTAATCCCGGACTTAATTCTGGTTTAATGGTACCGCAATATACTGCTGCAGGCATCGTGAGCCAAAATAAACAATTGTGTACTCCTGCAAGTGTTGATAGCATTGTTTCCAGCAATGGACAGGAAGACCATGTAAGTATGGGGGCAAATGCTGCTACCAAGTGTTATAAAGTTATTCAAAATGTAGAAAAATTATTGGCCATCGAATTATTAAATGCTTCGCAGGCTATTGAATTTAGAAGACCTTTACGATCATCGGAAAAAATTGAATCTGTGCTGATGGAGTTTA
>JAYTBK010000082.1:0-2005 GCA_043737035.1 Bacteroidota bacterium
AGGGGAAGGCTTAAAGAGCATGCAAACCACCGAAGAAATGCTTCAGTTTATTTTTACCTATCTGCCGTATAAAAAAGGCGACGAAGAATTGGATTTAAGTAAGCCGGATTAAGATTATTCAAAAACAATCGAAGTTGTATTCTGTTAATTGAGTTTCAATTATTCGTCTTTAAAAGGATTACGCGGAATCCATTCGGTGGGTTGCAAAAATTGCATAAACGGTTTTAAAATTAATTTAGAAACTGTGTTTTGTGGTTTTATATAACAAATTAACTCGTGTGGTTTGGCACCTACAGTCGTTTTTATTTCCGACGCGGTTCTTCCAAGATTAATAGTTATTTTTTTTGCACCAATCGCCTCTTCAATATAACTGTATAAAATATTTTGGTATAATTCATATTCTTTATTAATGTCATAATTAAAGCCAACATAATGTGCTTCAATTTCAGTTGGCAAATAAAAACCACTTGCAAAAGACACCATGGAATCGTTTTTAAACCACGCATCTATGTAAAATAAATTTGGCTGCGAATGGATAACATCTGCAAAATAATTTTTTGGTAAGTGCGCCAGTTTAAATTTTGCTTGGTTATAAACGTTCATGTAAAGATTATACATTTCATCATTAAAACTCACAATTTCCGAAGTATTTAAACGTTTTTTAGTAAGATTACCAGCAGCCTTCAAAATTCCTTTCGCGCGGTTTCGGTATTTTTTGGAAAAAAGGTTTATATACTCATCTAGGCTATTTAAACCCTCATGCAGATTTATCACCATGTTTGGCTCTACGTTAAAGTGAATAAACTTTCGGCAATACCAGCAATCTTTATCGCCAAAACCTTCTTCATAAAAATCTTTAACAAGTATGGCTGAAATTTTTCCACGGAGTTTTTCCTCACGTGAAACTGCATCAATAACGCCTTCAAGTAATTTAAATTTTATTTTTTTACTATTAGTTTCGATATAAAAACCGTGTTCGCCACTAATAAAATTATTTCCACACGTTACAAGGCGCATGATAGTTTGATTTTCGTTATGTTCAATATAACGTTTAAAAACAGAGGCCCGTTTACTTTGTAGTTCATTTATTTGATGTGCAATTAACTCACCAAACAGTGACGCCGAAAAATCATTAATTTGAAAATAGACAACGCCGATTGGTTTTTTTAATTGATAAATAATAACATATCTAAATCTAAAATCTAACGTTTTTTGCTGGTGTATTAAGTTGAGGTATGGAAACGTAAGAAAAGTATTATATTGTTTAATTGCCAAATCCCAATCATTTTTTGGAATCATTTCCATCTCGTCAAAACTGGAAAACGTATAATTTCCAAATAGCCGGCGATGTGGCTTCAATTTATTTTTTAAAATTATTTTGTCGCAGATAGCAAACATTAAATTGTAATTAACGGAAAAACATCATCAACTATAATTTCAATACATTGCTTTACCGTTAGGTTTTCTGTATCAATACTGTAAATTGCTTTATTGGGCTGCTCAAACAAATCCGATACGCCTGTAAATTGTTTTAGCTCGCCACTTCTTGCTTTCGCATAGTGCCCTTTTACATCCCTTTTTTCGCAAACTGCCAAAGGTGTGGAAACGTGATAAAGAATAAAACGTTGTTGGCCAATAATACTTTCGGCAAGCTCACGGAGCGCATTTGTTGGGGTAATTAAACTGCAAATAACTACAACACCGCAGCTGGCTATTTGTTTGGCAAGTTCGGCCGTGCGTCTTATATTTTCCGTTCTGTCTTCCGTTGTAAAACCCAAGCCTTTGTTGAGTCCGCGGCGCAAAACATCACCGTCAAGTACTTTGGTTAAAATACCTTCGTCGTATAAATTTCTTTCTAAAGCGTAAGCGAGCGTAGTTTTACCCGAACCAGAGTAACCAGTCATCCAAATAACAATACCAACATGCGAAAGGAGGTTTTCTTTATCGGCGGTGCTTACTAATTCTTCACTCCCTGCAAATATATTTGATGAACCGCTCACATAAA
>JAYTBK010000083.1:0-5233 GCA_043737035.1 Bacteroidota bacterium
ACTACCCGAAGCTAATTGGGCATTTAATGTATTAACAGCAAATAGTGTAACAAAAACAAGTAAAAAATATTTCTTCATGATGTGGTTTAACAAGTTAACAAAAATAGTATATTTTAGATATAAAGCACAATTTTGGCGATAAAAAAATCCCGCATTATTTGCGGGATTTTATTTTCAAGATGTCCGTGTTATGTCCCAGTTTTCGAGGTAGTCGGCTACCTTTCGCAAAAAAGTTCCACCCAAAGATCCGTCAACAACCCTATGATCGTAGGAAAGGGAAAGGAACATAAAATGCCGGATGGCAATTACGTCTCCTTGCGGCGTTTCAATAACGGCCGGTTTCTTTTTAATCGTTCCCACAGCTAAAATAGCTACTTGCGGTTGTAAAATAATTGGTGTGCCCATTACATTACCAAAACTACCAACGTTACTAATCGTAAAAGTTCCACCCTGTATTTCATCGGGCGTTAACTTATTGGCCCGAGCGCGGGCCGCGAGGTCGTTAACATCCTTAGTAATGCCGACAAGGTTTTTTTGATCGGCGTTTCTTATAACCGGCACAATTAAATTACCGGTTGGCAAAGCGGCTGCCATTCCAATATTGATATTTTTGCGTTTAATAATTTTAGTTCCGCTTTGATCAACAGAAACATTTATCATCGGAAAATCCTTAATGGCTTTTGCAACCGCTTCAATAAACAGTGGAGTAAAAGTTATTTTTTCATTCTCTCGTTTTTCAAAATCCTTTTTAATTCGATCACGCCATTGCACTAAATTGGTCACATCTGCTTCAACAAATGAAGTTACGTGCGGCGAAACATGTTTGCTCATTACCATATTATCGGCAATCATTTTCCGCATGCGATCCATTTCAATTATTTCATCTCCCGCCCCAACCGATACAGCGGGCCGTTGAACTAAAATTGTGTTATCCGGAACATTTAAATTTCCTTTTGCGGCAGGCGTCGTAGCAATTTTTTCGTCGGCTTTGGTGGTTGCAGTTGTTGTGGCTGCTTTTTTATTTCGGTTTGGCAAGTACGCCAATATATCCGCTTTGGTTACTCTACCATCTTGCCCTGATCCTTTAATTGAGTCAAGTTCTTCCATCGAAATGTTTTCTTCTTTGGCAATGCTTTTTACGAGCGGCGAATAAAATTTATCAGTAGCCGAATAATCATTTGCAGCATTCGAATTGCTTACCTTTTCTTCCGTTTTGGTAGGAACATTTTCGGTTACGTTAGTGATTGTTTTGACCGGTAAAACTACGGTGGCACTGGCATCAGAAGAAATAACGGCTATTACCGCGCCAACTTGTACTACATCGTTTTCATTAAACATTTTCTTGAGCAATGTGCCTTCAAACGGAGAAGGTATTTCGGAATCGACTTTATCGGTGGCTATCTCCAAAACCGTTTCGTCAATCTTAATAAAATCTCCTTCGTTTTTAGTCCATTTTATTATCGTTGCCTCCGCAACACTTTCACCCATTTTGGGCATCGTAAGTTCAAATTGTGCCATCGTGCATAAAATAAATAGAACGCAAAAATAGCGTAATATAGCAAACGGGCAAACTTTATTAGATAAAGTATTTTAGCTTCCTAACTAGTAAATTTCTTAAAGTTTAAATTAAGTGGCTACAATTTCAATAAAACCAACCGAGGAGCTTTTTTTAATGGTTAAAGATTTCGAATAATTGATTAACGAATTAATTACAGAGTCGGAAAGGAGTGGGATTTCGGCATGGTTTTCAGCATGTCGCTTGTTTTTAAGTTTTGTAAAATTAGTAAGAACAAGAGTAGAAGTTTTATCCATAGAATATGTTTAGTGTTTTGTGAAAACGCACCACCATCTTTTTTATTGTCCCGCGTATTAAATTTTTACATAAAACCACATAACCTACATTTATTTTTTATAATTTAGATCAAATTTCCCACCAATATGTCAATCAAAATAATTTTCGCTGTGTTCATTATCACAGCCCTTTCCATCGCCGGATTAACCTATTATTCATCCGCTTCAGCAAAAACCAGTTCAGGTTACGTAAACCCAGCATATAAGGAGTATGTGGGCGCTTACACTGCGGGCATTGTTTCGGTTGAAAGCAAAATTATAATTGTGTTAGAACAGGACGCTAAAATTGCTGTTGAAGAAGGCAAAGAAATTGACAACGATTTATTTGAGATAAGCCCGGGCATTGAAGGAAAAATCACATGGATAGACGCTAAAACCATTGAGTTTAAGCCGACGAAACACTTAAAAAATAATCAAACGTATCATGTAAAATTTTTATTAGGTAAGATATTGGATGTGCCAAACGAACTTCACGATTTTGAATTTGAAATAACTACTCTTAGGCAGGCAATGGAAGTAAAAGTTGATGACTACAAGATGGTGGAAAATAATATGCTGCAACTGAGCGGAACCATTTTGACAGCTGATTACTCTGATAAAAACCTCTGCGAAAAAACGTTGAAAGTTACACAAGGCTCGCAAACTTTACCCGTGAGCTGGCTCCATGAAAATAACACGACACACCGTTTTATTATTGTTAACATAAAAAAAGGTGGTGGAAACGTTTTAATTAAGTACCATGGCGAACCGTTAGGTATAGATTTAACCGAGAGTAGGGAAATCAGCATTCCCGGTGCAAATGAATTTAAACTGTTACATGTGTTGGTAGAGAATGAACCTGATCAGTTTGTAACGTTACAGTTTTCGGAAATAATTGAACCTAATCAAAATATTGAAGGACTCATTAATTTTGCAAAAGGAACAACGGCTGCTTCCAAACCATTATCCAATGAATATGGAGAGGAAGATTATAGCGCGTTAGAAACCGACGATCGAAAACATACGTTTTTAATAGAAGGAAATGCCATAAAAGTTTATACCGCGCAACGTTACACAGAAACAAAAGAGATACAAATTAGCACGGGGTTAAAAAGCAAAACCGGTAAGCACCTGAAAGAAGCGATTACTTACCCGGTAATTTTTGAAGACCTAAAACCAAATGTTAAACTGTCTGGTAAAGGAGTAATTCTGCCGAGTTCTAACGGATTAATTTTTCCATTCGAAGCCGTTAACCTAAGTGCTGTTGATATAAGGATTACGCGCATCTATGAAAACAACATGCTTCAATTTTTACAGGTTAATGGATTGGACGGAAATCAGGAACTTCGTCGTGTTGGTAAACTTGTTATAAAAAAGAAAATAATCTTACAAGCGGCAGGAAATAGTATTTGTAACAAATGGAATAAATATTCAGTTGATCTTTCGTCACTCATAAAGGCAGAACCCGGAGCGTTATACAATATCCGATTAAGTTTTAAACGTAATTATTCGGTTTACAATTGCCAAGGCGATACTATTTCTGACAAAGAAAATACTAATGAAATAGTTAACAACGAGGAGGACTCGGATAAGGATTGGGATTATTATAATTCTTATGACGAGTATGATGACTATTATTATTACGATTACAGACAGCGTAATAACCCCTGCTCGCGAGCATATTACAACAACCGATCGGTAAATAAAAATATCCTCGCCACTAATATTGGCTTAATTGCTACCCGTGGCAATAATGGAATCATAAATATTTTTACTTCGGATATAGTTTCTACCAGAGCATTAAGTAATGTTACAATTGAAGCTTATGATTTTCAGCAGCAAAAAATAAAACAGGTAATTACTAACGGTGAGGGAACTGCACAACTCGATACACGCATTAAACCTTTTGTAATTATTGCTAAAAAAGGCAGCGAAAGAACCTACTTAAAACTTGACGACGGAAATTCACTTTCGTTAAGCTCATTTGAAGTGGATGGAGAGATCGTGCAAAAAGGAATAAAAGGTTTTATTTATGGCGAACGCGGCGTTTGGCGCCCGGGCGATAGCTTGTTCCTGTCATTTATGCTTGAAAATAAAACCAAAGAATTTCCTGAGAACTACCCTGCGTGCCTCGAACTTGAAAATCCGCAAGGGCAACTTGTACAAAAAATCGTTCAAATTAAAAATATAAATGGTTTTTATAATTTTTCTACTAAAACCGAAAATTCGGCTCCAACAGGAATATATCTAGCAAAAGTAAAAGTTGGCGGCGCTGTATTTACTAAAAACATACGCATCGAAAGCATTATGCCCAACAGGCTGAAAATTAATTTTTCGTTGGGTGCTTCTGGTAAAGAAAAAGATAAAATATTTAGTTCAGCGCTTAACATAAGCAGTCCGCTAACCATTATGTGGCTTCATGGTGCTCCGGGGAAAAACCTCGAAACAAAAGTGGATGTTTCACTGTCACAAAGACCTACAGAATTTCCAGGTTTTAAAGGATTTAATTTTGATAACCCGGCGCAAACTTTTTTATCCGAAACGCAGACTGTATTCTCGGGGCGAACAAATGAAGAAGGCCTTGTTAATGTGTCAGCCCAGTTAAATGATACAAAAAATGCGCCCGGATTCTTGTCTGCAAACTTTACCATACGTGCTTTTGAGGAAGGCGGCTCATTTAGTACGGATAGGTTTACTGTACCGGTTTCGCCATATGCAAGTTACGTGGGCATCAAAGTACCTGAAACTAAGGATAATGAACGCTATTTAGAAACAGGTACCGACCACAAAATAGAGATAGCAACCGTGGATGAATTTGGAAGAGCCATTTCACGGCCAAACATTGAAATTAAAGTTTATAAATTAGATTGGCGTTGGTGGTGGGATAACTACAATCAGGACCTTTCTTCCTACATTGGCAGTAATTATCATGAACCTGTTTATACAGAAAACATATCCTCACACAACGGAAAAACGAGTTTTAAATTTAGAGTAAATCAACCATCGTGGGGGCGCTACTTAATTTACGCTAAAGATGTCGAAAGCGGGCATGTCAGTGGCGAAGTAATTTTTGTAGATTGGCCCAGCTGGGCCGGCAAATCTCCAAAAGGAAATGAGGCAAGCAACGTACTAACCGTTAATACCGACAAACAGGAATATAAAGTTGGAGAAAAAGCAAAAATATTAGTACCAACTTCTAAAGGCGGCAAAATACTTGTAAATATTGAAAACGGTTCTCGCACATTAACCAGCAAATGGATTGAAAGTAAGCAGGGAGTTACAGAATATGAATTTACCGTTACCAAAGAAATGACTCCAAATATTTATGTATTTGTTCATCTGATACAGCCACATTCACAAACCAAAAACGATTTACCGATAAGGCTTTATGGCGTGGCTTCGG
>JAYTBK010000084.1:0-5228 GCA_043737035.1 Bacteroidota bacterium
GGAGAAAAAAACATTGGAACACATTTTATTTAAATTATAAAAAAGCTCCTTATTTTTCAAGATATTCTGATTTTTTTGAAGCATATTATAACAATAAATCCTCATCGGTTTTAGGCGACTTCGTTGAAGCTTCTACTAATTATTTATTAGTTGAATTAGGCGTAAAAACCATTATCACAAAACTTTCATCCTTAACTATCGAATCGAAAAAGCAGGAGCTGATTTTAGATCTTTGTAAAGAAACTAAATCGAATTTATTTGTCTTTGGCAGTCAGGGAAAAGAATATGCTGATTTAGAAAAATTTAAATCAAACAGCATTGATTGTTATTTCCAAAGTTACAGCCATCCGCATTATCAACAACTTTGGGGGCAATTTACCCCTAACTTATCTGTTATTGATTGTCTCTGCAATCATGGTTCTGAAAAAACTTCTGAAATTATTTTTAGCGGAAATATTCGTAAAGAAGAACTTTAACGTTAAATCATTTAATTGAATTTTACACCAACTTAACTTTAACAGTAAATTAAGTATAGTTTTACATTATGTGCGGTATCTTAACTTACTACAATACACAACCAATAAGCCACGAACAAATAAAAGGGTTTATAAGTGCAGTTCAAACCATTGCACATCGAGGTCCGGATGATAGCGGGGTAACAATAATAAACACTCTAAATGCTGCATCCGAAAGTTTTGTAGCAGAAATAAACTCAGACAAACGAGTACTCGATTACAGTTCAGTCAACAATGCGGAACTTAAAAAGTTCCATTTAATGTTCGGACACACACGTCTTTCAATAATTGACACTTCAAACGCCGGGCATCAGCCTTTTCAAACTCTCGGCTACACGATCGTGTTTAATGGCGAGATTTATAATTATATCGAAATTCGCAACGAATTAATCATATTAGGATATAAATTTAAAACCCAAACAGATACCGAAGTTATTGTAATGGCGTTTGACGCGTGGCGTGAGAAGTGTTTGTCCAAATTCAATGGCATGTTCTCTTTTGTAATATTTAATGAAAGAGAAAATAATTTATTCATTGCCAATGATCGTTTCGGCGTAAAGCCTTTATACTATTGCCTAATCAAAGGGGGTGTTATTTTTGCTTCGGAGATAAAGCAATTTTATAAATTCAAATTGGAGTTAACCGTTAATGAAGAAGTTGTTCGTACATTTCTCTCAAGTCAGTATATTGATTACGATGACCAAACCGTCTTTAATGAAATTAACCGTTTCCCAAAAGCAAATTATGCGTACCTTAATTTAAACGAGTCGGTAAGCGTTTTTAAATTTGTTTCATACTATACTTTAAATACTCGGGTTAAACACCCAATAGACTATCAAGAACAATTTAATTATTTATTTTCCGATTCCATTAAGCTGCGCATGAGAAGTGATGTGGCAATTGGATTTGCTTCCTCGGGTGGGCTTGATTCGAGCGCCATTTTGTATAGAGCTTATTCCTTATTAAAGAATGAAGGTAAAACCATAAATTTTAAAACATTTTCTGCTGTTTTTCCTGGTCTCGACGGGGATGAGTCCGAATTTATTAAAATTATTGAAAAAGATCTTCAAATAAAATCGCACTACGTTAATCCACTCGAACTTTTTTCAATGGATGATTTTGAACGCCACATTTATCATCAGGATATGCCCGTCGCATCTACGTCTTACTATGCAGAATGGTGCTTGGCGAGGCTAGTAAACAACAATAATGTAAAAGTTCTTTTGATCGGCCAAGGCGGTGATGAACTTTTGGCGGGGTATCATCATCATTTTTATCGGTATTGCAGGCAGTTGATCCTGCAAGGGAAACTAAAAAAATACTTATCGTTACTTAGATCGTTTTGTGAATTGAAATCGTTAAATGTAAATAAACTTCACAAACAAATTGTTAACGAAGTAAAATATTCGGTAAAAATTAAATTGGGTTTAAAAACCGCCCACCACGCACTCGAAACGCATTGGAACAGCGCCAATAAGTTGATTGATCTTTTAAAAATCGATTTTTCAGAAACAATGCTTCCTACTTACCTTCGTTCCGACGATCGTGATTCAATGGCTTTTGGTTTAGAAACAAGGCACCCTTTTCTTGATTACAGGTTGGTAGATTTTTGTTTTGCTTTGCCCGATGATGTAAAAATAAAAGATGGCTGGCAAAAACATTTATTAAGAGAAGCGCTCACGGAATTACCCGATCCAATTAGGTATCGGAAAGATAAAAAAGGATATACTACTCCTGAAAAACTTTGGATTGAAAAAAATAAAAACGATTTCGACCAGTACCTCCAATATATTCCAGACAAGTTTCGAAATGAGAAATCTCCAAATCCATTTTTAAATTATGCGTTGGGAGCATGGTTTAAAGTAAATAAAATTAATTAATATGCAAACGTGTAAAAGATGTATAATGGATAATGTAAACGATCCGGGGTTGATTTTAGATCAATCCGGAATTTGTAATCATTGCCGTAACTTTGATAAAGCATATTCCAAATTATTATCAAAAGAAGCAGCCGAGAAAGAGTTTGAAAAGATCATTCGCAAAATGAAGGTTGATGGAAAACAAAAAAAATACGACTGCATGCTTGGTGTTAGTGGTGGAGTTGATAGCACGTATCTCGCTTATTTAGCAAAGCAAGTAGGGTTAAACGTGTTAATGGTTCATTGCGATAATGGTTGGAACTCAGAACTTGCCGTTCAAAATATTCAAAACATTTGTGATTTTACCGGTTTTGACCTCTACACCGAAGTACTCGATTGGGAAGAATTTAAAGATATACAGTTGTCCTTTTTTAAAGCCAATGTAGTTGATGTAGAACTTCCATACGATTATGCACTCATTATTTCTATATATAAGGCGGCGTTAAAATTTAATGTGAACTATGTATTAACAGGCCATAATGTGGTAACCGAAGGCACTTATCTTCCTAAAAGTTGGCGACACGATAAGATGGATATTGTAAACATAAAAAACATCCATCATAAATTTGGAACGTTGAAAATGAAATCATTTCCACACTTTTCTTTTTTCCGACAAAGGTTAATTGATAAAAAACTAACATATATTTCGCTACTAAATTTTGTGGGATATAATAAGTCAGAAGTAAAAGAACATATTACAGCTAAAATGGGTTGGCGTGATTACGGCGGTAAACATTATGAAAATGTTTTTACACGTTTTTACCAAGGATTTATTTTAAATAGAAAATTTAAAATTGATAAGAGGCAGTTTCATTTGTCTGTATTAGTACAGTCTGGTCAAATTTCGAGAAGCGAAGCCTTGATAGAATACGCATTGCCGGCATATAAAACTGAACAGCTAAATGACGATAAGTTATTTGTGATTAAAAAGCTTGGGTTTACTGAACAGGAATTTGACAATTATATTTCCGCGTCACCGGTTAATCACAATACATATAAAACAATTGAAACTTACTGGCAGCTTTACTTTAAAATAATAAAAAAATTGAAAGTGCTTAAGTTTTGGTAAAATAAACTTGCACTGTTGTATACTTTAAATACTGACTAACCTCAATAAGCCCTTTCGTTATTACCCTCCATATAATTTACAAACGATTTATTGGCAACCCTTATCCCACCAGGTGTTGGGTAATTACCCGTAAAATACCAATCTCCCAAACTTTGCGGGCACGATTGGTGCAAACCTTCTATTGTTTGGTAAATAATTTTCAACTCAGCTTTTAAATCGGCGGGTTTTAAAAGTTCAGCAATTTTTTGCGAAATTTCTTCATTTGTAAATGTCCTGTAAATATCTTGCACAACATTTACTTGTTCTTCTTTTGGCTTAAGCAATTCTGCCTTAGCTTTTTCATATAAATTATTCAATAAGTTTTCTTTGCCGGTTTCTTTTATTAGAGAAATGGCCGCGTCAAAAGCAATGAATTTTCCCAATACAGCCATATCAATTCCGTAACAATCGGGGTAACGAATTTGCGGTGCTGATGAAATAATAACTATTTTTTTTGGATTAAGCCTGTCGAGTATTTTTAATATACTTTGTTTTAAAGTAGTTCCACGCACAATGCTATCGTCTAAAACAACAAGCGTGTCAATATTTTTTCTTACAGTTTCGTAAGTAATATCGTAAACAAGGTTAACCAAACTATCTCTGCTTTCATCGTCGGTAATAAAAGTTCGTTGTTTGGCATCTTTTAAAATCACTTTGTGTATCCGCGGGTGCCGGGTCAATATCTTGCTAAGGGCAGGCTCCGAAACTGTAGCTCCCAATTTTAATATTTCGGTTGCTTTTATTTTATTTACGTGTTCGTCAATACCTTCAACGAGTCCACCAAAAGCCACTTCTGCCGTATTGGGAATATAACTAAACACCGTATTATCCAAGTCGTAGTCAATTGCTTTAAGTGTTTGCGGCACCAAGTATCGGCCAAGTTGTTGGCGTTCTTTATAAATATCGGCATCGTTACCGCGGCTAAAATAAATACGCTCAAAGGAACAAGCCTTTTTTTCAAGTGGTTCAATTATTTGTTGCTCTGTAAAATCGCCATTTTTTTTAATAATTGCTGCATGGCCCGGCTTTAGTTCTTTCACGTTATCTATTGTAACATTAAAAACAGTTTGTATTACAGGTCGTTCACTTGCTACAACCAATACTTCATCATCCTTATAATAAAAAGCAGGGCGTATACCGTTAGGATCGCGCAATACAAAAGCATCGCCATGTCCAATCATTCCCGCCATTACATATCCACCGTCCCAGCGCTTGCTACTTTCAATTAAAATTGAGGTAACATCAATATTTTTCTGGATTTCTTTGGATATCTCAAAGTTATTAAGTCCCCGTTCTTTAAATTTTTTAAATAATCTGTCATTTTCTTTATCTAAAAAATGACCGATCTTTTCCATTACAGTAACCGTATCAGCCTTTACCGTAGGGTGTTGTCCTAGCTCAACCAAATGCCCCAAAAGCTCATCCACATTAGTTAAATTAAAATTGCCCGCTACCAAAAGATTTCGCGCCATCCAATTATTTTGTCTTCTAAACGGATGACAACTTTGTATGTTATTTCCGCCATACGTTCCATAACGCAAATGACCGAGTATCAATTCCCCCATAAAAGGAATGTTCCGTTTCTGCCATTCAACATCGTTGTATTCTGCTGGGTTCTTTAATTTTGCGGCGGTAAACGCGTTATTTATTTGTGTAAAAATCGTTTGAGTTGCTTTACCTTGTGTA
>JAYTBK010000085.1:0-2001 GCA_043737035.1 Bacteroidota bacterium
TAATTTACCAACTATCTCTTTTACAGTCAATTCGTTAGTAACCAAAAACAACTTAAGTATATTACTTTTTACGGTCAAAAAATTTTACTATTTATTATCAATAGTCAAATATACAATAAATTTGTTCATTTACCTAATTTTACTCAAAAAAATTAGGTATTAAAATCTTATATTTAGCATTTAAAATATGGCACAATTAATTATTTTTCGTCACGGACAAAGCACTTGGAATTTAGAAAATAAATTTACCGGTTGGGTTGATGTACCTTTAACTGAAAAAGGAATTGATGAAGCAAAAAATGCAGGCTTAAAAATAAAGGGGTATCATTTTGATTATGCATACGCTTCTGATTTAATTAGAGCCCAGCATACTTTAAAGTTGGCGTTAGAAACAAGCGGGCACACCCCTATTACACCAATATATAACAAAGCCCTAAACGAGCGCATGTATGGTGACTTACAGGGGTTGGATAAAACTGAAACCGCCAAAAAATTTGGTGAAGATCAGGTTAAAATTTGGCGTAGAAGTTACGATATTGCTCCGCCAAATGGCGAAAGTTTAAAAGATACCGCCGCACGCGTTATTCCTTATTTTGAAAATGAAATTATTCCTAAACTTAAGGCGAATAAAAATGTTGTAATTGCAGCGCATGGCAATAGTTTGCGTGCTTTGATTATGTACTTAGAAAAATTATCACCTCAACAAATTTTAGAATTTGAAATTGGAACGGGTCAGCCTCGTTTATATGAATTAGACGCTAATATGACTATTTTAACTGCAAAAAATCTTTAATAAATATGCAAAATTTTTTAGATGAAAATAGTAAAGTAATTGCAGTAGATTTTGACGGAACCATTGTGGAACACAAGTATCCGGCAATAGGCAAAGAAATGCTATTTGCTTTTGCTACCTTAAAAGAACTTAATAAAAAAGGACATAAATTAATTTTATGGACATATAGAGTTGGCGAACCTTTAATAGAGGCTGTAGAGTTTTGCAAACAAAATGGTGTTGAATTTTACGCTGTAAATAAAAATTTTCCTGACGAGATAATGGATGCTTTAGTGGCGCGAAAAATAAATGCCGATGTGTTTATTGACGACAGGAATGTAGGTGGTTTTTTAGGTTGGAGTGATATTTGGCAAACACTTCACCCCGAAAGCGGTAATTTTTTTCATCAATATAAAAATGCCGAAGCACATCAAAATTATAACAAAAACGAAGGCTCTATTTTTAAAAAACTATTTGGTAAAAAATAATGATTTTCTTAAAAAACCGTGAAGAAATTGAATTAATGCGCGAATCGGCATTAATGGTGTCGAGAACTCTGGGCTTAATTGCAGCGCATGTTCGTCCTGGTGTTACGCCCTTGCATTTAGATAAATTAGCCGAAACTTACATTCGCGATAACGGCGGTGTACCCGCATTTAAAGGTTATAAAAATGGCAAAAGAGGCGTTCCTGATTTTCCGGCAACGTTGTGTATAAGCATAAACGAAGCGGTGGTGCATGGTATTCCTACAAATAAACCTTTAATGGAAGGCGATATCGTTTCTGTTGACTGTGGCGTTAAAAAAAATGGTTTTTTTGGCGACCACGCCTACACCTTTGCTGTTGGGCAAATTAAACCCGAAGCTCAAAAATTAATTGATGTTACAAAACAAAGTTTGTATTTAGGAATTGAACAAATGGTAAGTGGTAACCGCGTTGGCGATATTAGTTTTGCTATACAGCAATATGCTGAAGCTAATGGTTACAGCGTTGTGCGCGAATTAGTTGGTCACGGTTTAGGAAAAAACATGCACGAAGAACCAGAGGTTCCTAATTACGGTAAGCGTGGCGATGGCCCTAAATTAAAAGAAGGTATGGTACTTGCCATTGAACCAATGATTAACATGGGCAAAAAGGCAATAACACATTTAAACGACGGATGGACAATTGTAACACAAGATCGTATGCCAAGTGCGCATTTTGAGCACGATGTGGCTATTATTGATGGCA
>JAYTBK010000086.1:0-5222 GCA_043737035.1 Bacteroidota bacterium
AATTGATTTACTGCTAAAGCTTCAAATGCCCAGCGACTGGCCATCATTTCGCCCACAATAGGAACACCACCTTGTTTTGCCAAAACGGGATTTAACTTATCAAACTTTACAACCACTCCAGCCAACAATAATTGCGGGATAATTAAAAATGGAATTAAAATATAAATGGTAACCGCGCTATTAAACGCACTCGAAATATTTAGACCCAGCATATTTGCAAAACAACTTGTTGTAAAAAGTATTAGCCAATAATCGGTAAACATGCCTTTTACGCCTAAAATCGAATTTCCAACCATTACAAATAAAAGCGTTTGAAAAGCTGAAAGCGCGAACATGATAACGATTTTACTCCACAAATAACTCCCCTTGCTTAAATTTAAAAATGATTCGCGTTTACGTATTTTTCTATCACGGATAATTTCCTCGGCGCTTACCGTTAGGCCTAAAAACAGGGCAACTACAACCGACATGAACATGTAAGCCGTTAAGTTTTCGTTTTTATAAAAAACGTAACCGGCTTTATTATCTTCGTCGGTATTAAAATAACGCACTAAAAATGCCAGTATAAAAGCGAGTAGAGGCGCTTCTAAAAAATTAATTAATAAATATTGTGTATTGGTAAGTTTACTCAACACATCCCGTTTTATAAAAACTTTAAACTGTTTAAATGCATTTGGTATTCTAAATATGGCTTCCGGAATTTCATCCTGATGTCTAATCTCGCCAATGGTTGATTCTATTTTTTCAACGTAACTTTTATTCCATTCTGCCGGGCTATTTTTACGGTTGTGGGTTAAGTTACCGTACTCATCCAAAACCTTACTTTCAATAATATTAAAAATAAGTTCTGGATTAACGTTTCCACAGTTCCAACATTCGCTTTCTTCGGCATTTACGTGTTGTACAAGCGTTTTAAAGTATGAAACCGCATCAACGGGATTTCCGTAATAAATTGGATAGCCGCCAACATCGAGTATTTTAAGCTTATCAAACATTTTAAAAATATCGGATGATGGCTGATGGATAACCACAAAAATTAATTTTCCTTTTAAGGCCAATTCCTTTAAAAGGTCCATAATGTTTTCAGAGTCGCGCGATGATAAACCTGATGTTGGTTCATCTACGTAAAGTACCGATGGTTCGCGAATTAATTCAAGCCCAATATTTAAACGCTTACGTTGTCCGCCCGAAATTGTTTTTTCGAGTGGCGAACCAACTTTAAGATCTTTTGTTTCCGATAAACCCAAATCGGCTAATAACGAGTGGCATTTTTTTGCGATCTCATCATCATTTAAATTACCAAAACATAATTTTGCATTGTAAAATAAATTTTGATAAACTGTTAATTCCTCAATCAGTAAATCATCTTGCGTTACGTGGCCAATAACACCTTCAACCGATTTGGTATCAACATGTATATTTTTTCCATTAATTAAAACCTGGCCCGCGCTCGGAATTTCAACACCGTTTAAAACATTTAACAGGGTTGATTTGCCCGCACCCGAGCCGCCCATGATGCCAATTAATTTCCCGCTTTCTTCGCGGATATTAATGTTGCGCAATCCTAACTTACCACCTTTAAATTTGTATTCAATATTTTTTGCTTCAAATGAAATTCGGGCTTTGGAATTATCTGCTAAAAAACGCCCAATAATGTCACTGTAATAAATTGGTTTTACTTTTGAGCTTCGCAACGATGAGCCCGGCGTTAAAATATGAACGCGTTCTTTAGAAATACCTTGTCCGTTTAACTGCAGTTCAATATTGCCATAAATACGTAAAGCATACATGCCAACGCTGTTAATTTGAATCACTCGAACATCGGAGTTCAACGTATCTACAAAAATGTGTTTACACAAATTGCTGTAACCATTTTCTTTATTATTGATGATTAAAATATCGGGGCTGTTTGGTAACTTATCGGACGTATCTTCAATAAAAGCACGCAGTTGATTGAACTCTTCTATTGAAATATTAAATGTATCGGCCACTGTAACGACGAATTCATTTTCCTGTTCCGATATATCGTTTGATGAATAAATAAATTCCAGCAAACGAATAAGTACGATAATTTTTTGAGGTTGCTCAAGTTCCTGATTGATCTGTGTACAAATCTTTAAAATTTTTACAGAGTTTAAAGACGTCTTTTTTTCCGAGCCATCTTTACGTTTACTACCCGATTGTTGAGCTTCTATAAATTCATCAAAAATGGTTAAATACCTAAACACCTGTTCCTGATTAAGTTGTTGCTTTAAAAAAGACTCTACAATGGCTCTTCCGGTATTTGTTACGCCATCAACTTTTGCAATGATGGCAAACATTTGCATTAACGCTCTTAAAATTCGTTCACTCATGGTAAAGTTGTTATTGGTTTCTTTTTCGTGGGGACAAATACGAAAGATAGTAATTTAAAACTAATTGGCAAACCAAGGCAAAAATTATTGTAAAAGGTTTATTTTTACTGATACAAATGGAAGTTACACAACAAGAAAGCGGTGCGGAAGAAATGGCTGCAAAATTTATAAACCAAACGCATAAGCCTGTTTTTTTAACGGGAAAAGCGGGTACCGGCAAAACTACTTTTTTACGGAATATTATTAAGCATACCCACAAAAATGCAATTATTGTGGCGCCTACAGGCATTGCTGCTATTAACGCCGGTGGTGTAACCATTCATTCGCAATTTGGAGTGCCGTTTGGGTTGTTTGTGCCCGATAGCAGTTTTAAAATAGAAAGTGTGAACGTTAAAATAAACACGCCATACACCATGCTCAAGCATTTACACATGCGTGATCAAAAAAGAAAATTACTGCAGGAATTAGAATTGCTCATTATAGATGAAGTAAGCATGCTGCGCGCCGATTTGCTTGATACCATTGATTTTATTTTGAAAAATATAAGGCGCCAAACCGACAAGCCATTTGGTGGTGTGCAGGTTTTGTTTATTGGTGATTTAATGCAATTGCCGCCCGTGGTAAAAGAAGAAGAATGGCACATTTTAAAACGATATTATAACAGTATTTATTTTTTTGATGCGCAGGTTCTTAAAAACGAAAAACCGGTTTATATAGAACTTGATAAAATATACAGGCAAAGCGATACGGTGTTTATTGATTTATTGAATAATTTAAGAAACAACAAAATCACCAAAGAAAATGTAGAACTCTTAAACAACTATTATAAGCCGTGCTTTGATGCCAGTAAAGCACTTAATACCATTACATTAACCACACATAATAATAAAGCCGATTCGCTTAACCGATCGTCGTTAGAATCGTTGCAAGGGAAATCCTTTTTTTATAAAGCAAAAATTGAAGGCGACTTTAATGAATACGCTTATCCGGTAGAATTAAATTTGGAGTTGAAATTGGGCGCGCAAATCATGTTTATTAAAAACGACCCAAGTGGAAAGCAACAATTTTTTAACGGCAAAATTGGGGTGGTATCGTTTTTATCGGACAACGAAATAGAGGTTGATTTTAGAGATGGAACCAAGCCGTTTGTAATTGAAAATTATAGCTGGAAAAATATTAAGTATGAATTAAATACCTTAACAAACGAAATAGTTGAAGACGAAGTTGGCGAGTTTATACAATATCCTATAAAACTGGCATGGGCCATAACGGTGCATAAAAGTCAGGGTTTAACTTTTGAAAATGCTATTTTAGATATTAACAGTGCTTTTGCGCCGGGCCAGGCTTACGTGGCTTTATCGCGTTTAAAATCATTGGAAGGTTTGGTGTTGAGGGCGCCCATCCAGTTTCAAAATATTTCGCAGGATGCAGCTTTGGTAACGTACAACGAAAGCAAACTCCGGAAAGAAGAAATTACGAGTTTGGTTGAAAAGGAAACCACCGTTTTTTTAAAGAACATACTTTTAAAAGCGTACAATTTTAATTGGCTTTACACCTCCATTAAACACCATACAGAAAGCTACACCAAAACAGATAGTAAATCGGCAAAACAAAAATTTCAGTCGTGGGCAAAAGTTATGGAAGATACGTTTGAACCATTGAAACTTAACGCTGACTAATTCTTAAATCAGTTAATTGTTTTGTTTGATGGAGACGTTGCTAAAAATTTAGAGCGCATCAATAACCGAAACCAACTGGCGAAGCAATATTTTTATCCGGTTTTAAAAGAGTTATCTCAAAACATATTGAAGCATATTGACGCTTTAAAAGATGAAAAGCAGGTTAAAGCTTATATGGAGGAGTTGCTTGAACTGGAAGGGTTGTTGTATAAAAACATTCAGCAGTTGGATAAGGTTGCAACGGTAGTAGAAAATGTTTTAAATAATGTGGAATTTAGTAAGGAGCAGTTGCGCCAAACTGTAAACCAGAATGAGCGGCTTGAACTTGTAAAACAAAGTATATTTAATACAGCCAAAGCGAATGACGTTGAAAAAACGGCGACACGAAAAAAAGGGTCGGTAAAAGACAAAGTAAAACCGGTAACCGAAAGTACAAAAGAACCGAAGGAGAAAAAACCGGATACCAAAGAAGCGAGTTTTGCTTTGTTTAAAGAAGGGAAAACACTTTTTGAAATTGCTACAGAACGCGGTTTTGCTATTACAACCATTGAAGGGCATTTGGCTTATTATGTAAGTTTAGGGATGATACCCGTGAGCCAGTTTGTGGCCAAAGAAAAATATGATGTAATTGTTGCCACATCAAAAAAACTAAGCGACGAAAAAGCGCTTACACCAATTAAACTCGAACTGGGGGAGGACTACTCCTATTCGGAAATACGTTTTGCGCTGGCAACACTGGAGCATTTGAAAGCGGAATAGCTGCCCGCCGATGAGCGGTAAATGGCGCATTTTAAAGTAAGTACAACCCCTTACTACTTAAGTACAAACCATTACTACCTAAGTACAAACCATCACTACTTAAGTACGAACCGCTTCTACTTAAAAACGAGCTTCTACTACTTACAAGCACCATAGTGCAGTGAGGTTATAAACCACTGCTACTTAAGCCAACAGGCTTCAAACGTACTTATTTAACACCGAAACCATTTTATCAGCAATTAGTTTACTCATTTTATAGTTCGATTCGTTTGTCCAGCCTGCAATGTGCGGCGTTAAAATAACATTTTGAGCTTGCAATAAATAATTCATTGGCTCGGGTAGGGACTTAGTGTCAAGGTTTTCAAAAGAAGTCGGCTCGTACTCCAAAACATCGAGGCATGCGCCTTTAACTTTTCCGGATTTTAGGTTT
>JAYTBK010000087.1:0-1992 GCA_043737035.1 Bacteroidota bacterium
AGGGCATTTATCAAATGATGAAGCCTTAAACTTGCTTATAGAATACCGTTCACCACAATTAAGCCATTTAATATTATCGCATTTATCGCGAGAAAATAATAGTCCGGAAATTGTAAAAAAACTATTTACAAAATTTGCGGGCGGCACGCAAATAGAGGTTGCATCGCGGTATTACGAAACAGATGTGTTTGAAATTTCCAGTGGCCAAACTGCTCCGGTGTCTTCAATTCCGCGCGGCGCAATATATCTTAAAGGCTCGCAGTTGGCATTGTTCAATTAATATGATACGTTTGAAATGCCATTAACATCGGTAGTAAGAATTTCGCTCATGTAATCAAAAAAAGGACGCATGTATTTAAACGCCATGGTTGTTTCTTTTAAAAAAGATTTACTCACAACCTCTTCATCTGTAAATTTTTTAATCAGTAAAAATTGTTTGTGACATAGCAAATCAATAGCGGTGTTGTTTGCATCGAATCCTCGTGGTGACGTTTTTATTTTTTCTCCCTTGAGGATTCCAAAATTACTCACAAATGATTTAGCTTTTAAGATTTTGCGTAGCGGTGTTGCGTCAAACGCGATTTCGTTGCGAATGCGTTTTAAATCTTCAGAAGAAGGGTTCCAAAATCCACCGGCCACAAAACTGTTTCCGGGTTCTAACTGAAAATATAAGCCTCCACGCCGTAATTTAGTTGCCCGGGTAAAACTACCGCTCCAATTGGTTTTAAAAGGTGTTTTATCTTTAGAAAATCGGATATCGCGATAAATGCGGTGCAAACTTTTTTTACCTGATGGTGTTTCGAGTTCATCCTCTTTTTTTAGTTCATTTAATAAGTGCTGTGCAAATAATTCGATGCGGCTGAGTTCGGTTAAATATTCTTCTTTATTTTTTAAAAACCACTCGCGATTATTATTTTTTTTCAGGTTTGATAAAAACATCATAGCCGATGGACGAACAAATGAATTCAAGTTATTAAATTGTTTAGTCTGTTTCATTTTATGTGTTCGGTAGGCTTGAAATTAAGTGGTGCCAGGTACCGGAAATATTGTTAGTAGTCCTTTAGTATTTTGGATATTTTAAAATAGCCGATGTGTAATTCATCGGGTGGAGTTATTTCTTTAATAAGCTGTAAACTCCATTTTTTTTAAATATCTCGGGTAAGATATCTTTAATATAAAAGATATCGTCCACGTCTAATAAAAATTTATCATCGATGTGCGACGTAGCACCTTTAAAACCCATGATGCCATAAAACGGTGTTTTCTTTGCCACGCTTATCGCATCGCCGCTATTTTGCGCTACAACTAACATTTTATAGTGCATTTCGTCCATTTCTCCGGGTTTGTATCCTCCAAGATTTATAAAAAATAGTTTCTGTTCATTTTCATTGTTTGGTTTTTTTGGAATTATTGTAATGTGATAACCATTTACCTGTGTTACTTCCCGCCACGAATCTATATGAAAAATTCCTTTGGCTTCGGGCCAGTAATTATTTACGTGTGGTATTAATTCTTTAAGTGATTCGGCAATTCCAAAAAAAACATCGTGCTGCTCGGTGAAACGCTCTTTAGGTCTGCAACCTATTACCATCATGAATAATTTTAGTTTTTCCATTAAATAGTTACTCAGTTAAATAGTTTAATTTTTAAAGACATTAGTTATTCATCAAAAAGAAAAAACCCCTGCTACAAACAGAGGTTTTTAAATGTATAACGTTAATTTATTTTACCTTAAAAGCAGTTTTTACTTTGCTCACATAGTCTAATTTTTCCCACGTAAACAATTCTACTTTCATTGTTTTTATTTTACCGTCGGGCGACTTGAAAGTTTTTGTTACAATTTCGTTTTTACGGCCCATATGCCCGTAAGCAGCAGTTTCGCTGTAAATTGGCGTACGTAATTTAAAACGCTGCTCTATAAAATAAGGGCGCATATCAAATACACTTTGTACAATTTTAGCGATCTCTCCATCCGTCATTTTTACTTTTGCG
>JAYTBK010000088.1:0-1988 GCA_043737035.1 Bacteroidota bacterium
GGCAGCTTTTTCAAATTTTTTCACTTTAGCTTCAACCGACTCTAAATCTTTTAACTGTAGTTCAGTATCAATAATTTCTTTATCTCTCACAGGGTTAATGTTGCCGTCTACATGAATGACGTTATCATCATCAAAACAACGCAGCACATGTAAAATAGCATTACATTCCCTAATGTTGGCCAAAAATTTATTTCCGAGCCCTTCACCTTTACTTGCGCCCTTAACCAAACCGGCTATATCAACAATTTCAACGGTTGTAGGTAAAATATTTTGGGGTTTTACAAGCTCCGATAATTTATTTAAGCGTTCGTCAGGAACAGTTATAACTCCAACATTGGGCTCAATTGTGCAAAACGGAAAGTTTGCCGCTTGCGCCTTAGCATTACTTAAACAATTAAATAAAGTTGATTTTCCTACATTGGGCAAACCCACAATTCCACATTTTAAAGCCATATATTATAATTTTTGATTTTTTAAGTTAAAATTTTTCGAGTTTAATTGAATCAATGATTTCAATTCAGTAATTAATTTTGCAAATATATTAAAATCGGTTGCGCAGTGCCCGTAATATTAATAGCAAAAAGCTGCAGTTTTTAACAATGGAACCAGATAGGTTTAAGGAGTAATTTATTGTGTGTTACTTTTAAACATCCTGTGGTTATTATGAACAATAACGCCACCGCCAAATGTCAAATGCTATTTTTGCAGCAAAACCAATCCTTATGGAAGATATAAATAAGCTTGAAGTATTAGTTAAACAGGTAAGAAGAGATATTTTGAGAATGGTGCACGCTGTAAGTTCTGGTCACCCCGGAGGTTCATTGGGTTGTGCCGATTTTTTAGTTGCCTTATATAATGGAGTAATGAAACACGACTCTAAAAAATTTACGATGGACGGTAAAAATGATGACCTATTTTTTTTAAGCAATGGTCATATTTCGCCTGTATTTTATAGTGTGCTCGCTCGCTGCGGGTATTTTCCGATAGAGGAACTTAAAACCTTTCGCAAATTAAATTCACGCCTTCAGGGGCACCCAACCACGCACGATCATTTGCCGGGAGTGCGCATTGCAAGCGGCTCATTAGGTCAAGGCATGAGTGTTGCAATTGGAGCGGCTCTATCTAAAAAATTAAATAATGATAATGCCGTTGTATATAGTTTGCATGGCGATGGCGAATTGCAGGAAGGCCAAATTTGGGAAGCCGCAATTTATGCTGCAGCAAATAAAGTGGATAATTATATCGCAACTATTGATTACAACGGGAGACAAATTGATGGCGACGTTGAAAACGTTTTATCGCTTGGAAATTTAAAAGCGAAGTTTGAAGCTTTCGGATGGGAAGTTGTTGAAACGCAAGAGGGAAATAATATGGCTGCTGTTGTTGCAGGATTAACCCGTGCAAAATCATTTTTAGGAAAAGGAAAACCGATTATAAATATTATGAAAACCGAAATGGGTGCAGGAGTCGACTTTATGATGGGAACACATAAGTGGCATGGCTCAGCACCTAACGATGAACAACTTAAAAAAGCGCTTGGCCAGTTGGTTGGGAATGAAGCAGATTATTAGTAGTGATTAGTTTTTAATAACACGTAAAAGTATTTTGGAACAAGGAAAAATATTAAAAACTGAACGCTTAAAATTAAAAACTATTGCCCTATTTTTAGTTCTCAATTTTGCATTTTTAATTTCTAAAGGGCAACCCACCAACCGCATACTTTTTATTTTTGATGATTCCTATAGCATGTATGCCCCATGGAACAGCAATATTAAAATAGAAGTAGCCAAAAAAATAATGGGCGAATTTTTGGATAGTTTAAAAAGTATTCCAAATTTAGAATTAGCGCTACGTTGCTACGGACATCAAACATTTATTAAGCCGGTAAGAAATTGTAAAGATACTAAACTCGAAATTCCGTTTGGGAAGGCGAACGTTAATGCAATAAAAATAAAACAGCGCATTCAAAAATTAGAACCTTTGGGCAC
>JAYTBK010000089.1:0-5196 GCA_043737035.1 Bacteroidota bacterium
TAATATGACCAATTTAGAATTGGTTTTAAATATGTTAACTGAGGCAACTACAAAAGAAATTAGTAAAGAGAAAAAACCAAAATCATTTAATGATAATAAAATCATTGCGAAGCAAGGGGGCACTATTGCTGGTAATACGCGAAAAGAAATCGAGGCAAAAACAGGTAAAAAAATTATAAATGCTAAAAATGCAAAAGAAATTAGCGATGTAACACACATTAAAAAACTAAATAAAAAATGAGCAACTTTGTTCGCACACATTAACATCGGATAATTGGGATGAGTATGTAGATGCTTTAACTAAATTATCGGATAAAGAACTCATAAAAAAAATTGGAGTTAATTGGTATACAATCTCAACTTACCTATAATAGTTAAAATGAAAGTTCATTTTAACTTCTCGAAATTTGGTGGAAACAAACCGTTGATGCCCTTATTTTAAAAGCAGAAAACAATATTCCGGATACGCCAATTGTGTTTAGGAATTAAATTTTGCTATAGCTAAATTTTTCCTGAATTTTTTTTGTAATTATAATTAGAAAGTGAATAAGACGATGTTTTCTAGTTAAGTTCTAATATATATATCTTCGGAAATAAGCCATTGTAAAAATTTGGTTAAATTTAATACGTCTTTAAATTGTGTTTCAGGGAATGAAGGTGAAAAATAAATCTTTTAAATATTTACCATTTATAGTCGGTGTATTCGCACTATTTTCAAAATGTATGCCTCCTGAAAAGCATCCCGATTCTAATCCTAGTCTGAAAAAACTACAAATTTATTTATTGAATTATGGAAGTGGAATTGCAAGCCATTACAAAGATAGTTTAGACTTAGATTGGTGAGACGCTACGAGACTTTCAAAATATAACTTAACAATCTATACTTTTAACGGGCAGCGTAAAGATGGAACGCAGCGTCGATTTTTAATCGAAGATAGTTTAGACGATGTTTTTGAACTAACTTCGCTTTCATGGTTATCGCCCGTGACAAACGGATATTATAGATCGCAGGCGTTCGACCGAATTAGAGATTCAACACTATTCGAACCTTTAGAGTATGATTACTTGGAACTGGAACATTATTTTAATAGAAGTAAATATTTCTTAAGACATCCGCTAGATTTTAAATTAATGGATACAATTGTAAAGCTCGATGATCGATATGGACAGGGTTTTGTAGTTGAGGACTCTGTAAGAATTTTTAGAGTGATAGATTCACTTGCTAACTATTCTCTGGATAATGGCAAGTGTGAGGTAAAAGATATTGTACGAACTTACCTTAAAAAGAAGTTTGCCAGAATGTACGTCCTCAACGTATACGGCGACGTATTGTATATTGATTTTGACCCCTGTTACACCGGTGACGTGCAGAAGATGTGGCCTGACGGAACAAAGAATCCAAGAGGAAATTTACAAAAGGCCATGCGATACACAAAGTTTTACCGTAACATTAATATGAGATTTGTTAGATTTACTTTACTAAATCCTTCGAAGTAACAAAGTACTGTCTATTTCCTATCTTAAATAAACCATCTCCAATTTGGTGAGGGATTTAAGCGGCAAGGCTTCGTGTTCTTTATGGAAAGCGGCCGGATCTTCGTAACGCATTAGTGTGCCTACCGGCAAATCATCGTGGGCGTTTAGCGAGCGTATGGCATGGGTGTAAGGTTTTAGTAAATAAATTTCGTGCGCTTTCTTATCTTCAAAGTAAATTTCAATGAGGTAAGTTACAACATCATTTTTTAGAAAATATTTTTTTAGTAAGCGAGCCGTTTCTTTTTTCGTGATGAGCTTATTTGTTTTTGCAACCGGAAAAATAGTTATTTCTCTTCCCATATATTCTAAAAACCTGAATTCACGTTTGTTTTCACCCCTGATTTTAATGGGAATGCCAAGTAATTTAAAATCTTCGTCATCGTTTCGCGTAAAGTAAATTGGTATCTGAATCTTTAACGGAAAATATTTCCTTTTGTTAATCTTTAGCCTACTGATGCGCATTAACACAATGCTTATTAAAACACCTTCTTTTAAAATATTTTGTAATAAGTCTTTTAATGCAAAAGCCATGTCTTTATAATAGTAGCTGTAACTAAATTCTATCAGTAATAATATGGCATACCAACACAACACGCTTCGGTGTAATTTTGTAAGTGAACTTATTTTTTTATAATCAAAAAATGGAGAAAAATTAATGCAGTTATTAAACATTTGCACCCAAAAATTTATTCCGATTAAATAGACAAGCGTGGCTAAAAACGGAGTAATTTTACCAATAACAGGTTGCGTTAAAAAAAAGTCGAATAAGCCGTGCGAGCCTATTGCCAATGAAATGCAGATAAAAGCATTCAGGTAAAAATTTCCTTTGTTAAAATTTTTAAACCTATAAATTCCATACACACAAATGCTTGTATTTATGATGTGCGTTAAACTGGTAATGAGCGTGCGGCCGGTAATTATTTGTGAGCCGTAATTGTTGTAATAAATAAAATTTTCCCTTACCGAAAATCCTAACGCTACAACACCCGCGTAAATAAGATAATCGATAGGTTCATTGAAACGTTTTTTGAGCAGCAGTAATGTTATTACAAACCCAAATAATTTTACCATTTCTTCCGTAAGGCCAACGCCAAAAATCGCATAGAGGAAATCATTTTTTAATTTGCCGTTAAAATTAATACCGTGATTTTCGAGTAAGGTATAAATCGCCAACGCTAATGACGGTGTTAAGTATCCAATAAAAAAAGCAATACAAATATCAATAACGCGTTCGTGCTCTAACACATCAATGCGTTTGAAATAAGAAAGCCAAAGCATTGCTCCGGCAACAGCGCCTAACATCGGGAAAATTAAATAGATCTGGTATGAACTCAACATATCAAAAAAAAACCTCCGCGCTAACGGAGGTTTTTATCATTTAAAAAAGTGTATTAATTATTAATGCTTATTTTTTTATCAAGCTCTTCAATGTATGCTTTAAAACGTTTATCAGTATCCATTAAATTGTTTACCGTACGGCAAGCATGTAATACAGTAGCATGGTCTTTCCCACCGCAATGCATACCAATGGTTGCTAAAGATGATTTTGTCATGCTTTTTGCAAAATACATTGCTATCTGGCGTGCCTGAACAACTTCGCGTTTACGTGTTTTTGATTTCATCAAATCGATATTCAAATCAAAATAATCACAAACTACTTTTTGTATATAATCAATCGAAACTTCGCGCGCTGTCGACTTCACAAATTTGTCGATCATTTGCTTGGCGAGTTCAAGTGTAATTGTTTTTTTGTTTAATGATGATTGCGCCAATAAAGAAATTAAAGCACCTTCGAGTTCACGTACGTTTGATGTGATGCTGTAGGCCAGATATTCGCACACTTCTTTTGGTAATTGAATGCCTTCGTTATAAACTTTTTTCTCTAAAATAGCGATACGGGTTTCAAGGCCTGGTGTTTGAAGATCGGCGCTAAGTCCCCATTTAAAACGAGAAAGCAAACGTTGTTCAATTCCCTGCATTTCAACCGGTGCTCTGTCGGCAGTTAAAATAATTTGTTTTCCTAACTGATGTAAGTGATTAAAAATATGGAAAAATACATCCTGCGTTTTTTCTTTGCCGGCTAAGTACTGAATATCGTCAATAATTAATGTATCGATCATCTGGTAAAAATGAACGAAATCATTTTGGTTATGATTTTTTATCGCGTCGATAAACTGAGCAATAAATTTTTCTGATTGAACATAAAGAACTGTTTTGTTTGGATAGTTCTTTTTAATGTCGATACCAATAGCTTGCGCAAGATGGGTTTTTCCTAAACCAACGCCGCCATACAATAACAATGGATTAAAAGCTGTGCCGCCAGGTTTTTGCGAAACTGCATAACCTGCAGAACGCGCTAAACGGTTACAATCGCCTTCAACAAAATTATCAAAACAATAATTCGGATTTAGTTGTGATTCAACCGAAACTTTTTTAAGCCCCGGTATAATAAATGGATTTCTGATAGCGCCATTGCTGATATCAATTGGCATTGAAACCGGATTATTTTTTAAATTGGTATTAATGTTTGGCACTTTAAGCATTACGGCCTTTTCCGATTTACCCGTGCCATTGTCCATTACAATACTGTATTCAATTCGTCCTTCAGCACCTAATTCTTTACGTATAACTTTTTTTATAATTGTAATGTAATGTTCTTCTAACCATTCATAAAAAAACTGTGAAGGCACTTGTATATTTAAAACACTATCTTGAATTTTTATTGCTTTAATAGGTTCGAACCACGTCGCAAAATTTTGAGGGCTAACATTATCCTGAATCACTCTTAAGCAATTCTTCCACACGGTTTCAGCAGTTTTTTCCTTCATATTAAAAAATAGTTTTAAAGTATATTGTGTTAAGTGTTATGAACAAGTCCGAGTTTGTAAATATATACTGATTATTTAATCTCGCAACAAAAAAAAGAATATTTAATTTAAAAAAATTTTCGTTTGCGTATTGTTTTTTCAGATTTTTCTGTTACCTGAATTATGTGAGATTTTTTTCTTATCATAAGAAAAGTAAACGTCCAATTTACCGAGCCAAATACCGGCCCATCCAACTTGTGTTACAAAAATTTCTTTACCTGCGCGATTGGCTATTTTTAAAGGGTGTTCGAGGAAAGTATGGGTATGAGCTCCAATAATAAGGTCTATGTTTTCTGTTAGCGGCGCCATGTTTTTATCTGATATTTTTTTATCAGGAAAATCATATCCTAAATGTGATAGTGCAATAACATAATCACAATTTAAATCGTGTTTCAGTAATTTTGCGGTTGCGTTTGCAATTGGAATTGGATTTTGATAAACGGTTTCTTTATACATTTTTTTATCTACCAATCCGTCAAGTTCAATTCCGTAGCCAATCACTCCTATTTTTATTCCTGTTTTATCAAATATTTTATATGGTAAAATTTTATTGTTGAGGCATGTATTTGTAAAATTATAGTTGCAATTGATGAACGAAAAATTTGCATGCGGCATTTGCTTTTCAATATTTTCAATTCCTAAATCAAAATCGTGATTACCAATTGTTGTGGCATCGTACTTCATTAACGACATTAATTTATATTCGAGTTCGCCGCTATATAAATTGAAATAGGGTGTTCCCTGAAAAATGTCCCCCGCATCTAACAATAACACGTTGTTATTTTCCTTTTTT
>JAYTBK010000090.1:0-1984 GCA_043737035.1 Bacteroidota bacterium
GCAAATTCTCATCCAATAATTTTTTACCGGCCAGTAAGGCGCGTTGTATTCGTCGGGCATAATTTACACTATCAAGTATCTCCTGATGTTTGTGTTCAATTTCAATTTTAAGTTCATTGATGCGTTCCTTTTCTTTGTGTATCGACACACTTTGCGCCCAAAGTTTTTTTACCTTTTCATCGAGCTTTTTTTTATCCGTTTCTAGTTTTTCCTTTTCTATTAAAAGCTGCTCGTTTTGCTCATCTACTTTTTTTCGTTCTTTATGCACGGTTTCGCTCATTGCCCAAAGCTTCCGGTTTTTTTCTTCCGTTTTTTTTCGTTCGCCGGCCGCGTTTTCGATATCCTCAAAAGATGGAACAGATGCTTGTAAGATGCTCAATTGGTTTTCCAATTGGAATTTTTCTAAAGTAGCCTGTTGTAATTTTTTTTTGATTTTTCCAATCACAACAAGAAGAAAAAATCCCAAGAAGAAAAAAACACTTATTAATGCTATAATTACCTGAGGACGCATCCGTTATTTTAGAAAACCATTTTTTTCAGCTTTCTGCATAAAATTATCATAAGCGGCAGCAATTTCGTCTGCTTTTTTAGTTTCCGATGGGCCTTGCCAACGCATCACTTCTACTTGTGGCGGATACCGGTTTGAATAAAAAGCCGGCACTAATTTCTCGCCCATTAAAAAGCGGTAATTATTATAAATAAATAACATAAAAAAAAGTAAAATTACGTTTGTATCCAACAGCCTAACTCCTTCAAACAAATTTAATTTTGAGTTTTTGTAGTTAAATTTCCAGGGCAGCGCTAATATGATCATTAAAACAATAAAAGCGCTTGAGATATAAAATAATATTGTTGCCCAAGGCCAGTGCATTAATTTAAATTGCGCACGTAGGCCACAAAGGATAGTGGCTACGCACCCTACCGTTAACAATACAACCAATTGTTTTCCATACATAAATCTTG
This sequence comes from Bacteroidota bacterium, assembly GCA_043737035.1. Taxonomy (GTDB): domain Bacteria; phylum Bacteroidota; class Bacteroidia; order B-17B0; family Aurantibacillaceae; genus UBA4416. The sequence continues at coordinate 964 of JAYTBK010000090.1, forward strand.
CCCGAAAAAATTTGACCGTTGTGGTAATGAAATACGGAACTAAAAGCCAAATAGAAAAAACGATTATTAAACCCGAAGCGGGGAAATGCAAGTTTTTGAAAAACAAACCAAGAAACACACAAAACAAAAAGAAACATTCATACATAAAATTGTTTGGCCGCTTTCCAAAAAAATCAAACAACGCGTTTGTGGTAATTAATGCCGCTAAAGCCAATAATAAAAACAGAGTTATCGTAGGCAATATCTTAGTCGGGCCGCCGAAAATAAACGCCGATGTAATTATTAAAAAGACCGACATAAATAATAAAATGCTAACACCCAGAACGATGTTTGAAAACAGAATTTTAATGCCTAGTTTCCTCTGCGATAAAACGAGCTGAATACACTCGCCAAAAAAACTGAGCGCCATTAAAATTTCGCAGCAAACGATAAGGGAATCGCCCCACATGTTTAATGCAAAATTAGCAAATGCTCCAAAAATCATTAGAGCAAATAAAATAATTCGTATCCGGGTTATGGCTTTCATTAAAAAAGTTTTTTATAATTTATTCTTCGCTTGATGAGTACCACATTTCCGCTGATTCACCTAATTCGTACGGAGCAAACGACCACTCATCATATCTAGGATTATCTTGACGGAACCACTCATCCTTCAATTTTATTTTTCGTTTTACCAATTCACTTTTAAATATGGTTACGTATAAATTAAGTTGCGACGAAGAAGAGATGTATTCAGGAATAAAAGTTGTTGCTTCATAATATTGCCCGGCCAATGCTTTTCCTTTTACAAAATAATCGAGGCAATTTGGTTTTGCTTTATCAGATTTATCTTTCAACAAATTCATTGCCATCCTGTCGCTGTTATCGGTTGAATACCGGCCTAAAATTTCAAAAAACTTATTACCGAACTTGTATGACTTAGCTACATAATTATTTATTAATGTATCTGTTAATGCCAAGGCGGTAGTAATTTTATCAGAATATTGCAAACTATCTATCACCCTTATCAACGCGTTACGCC
>JAYTBK010000091.1:0-5188 GCA_043737035.1 Bacteroidota bacterium
CTAACTGCCGGACTCGTTATCATCAAATCAATGGTAAACGAAAAACGTTGGCTCATTAAATGGGCGTTACTATAACCACGCTCATTTAAAGGTCGTTCAATATCAGCCAAGGAAGCATTGCCCCAATCAGATTTCGCATGGCGTACTAAATATATTTCCTTCATTGTAAATCTATTTCGCGCTTTATTTTTTAAACTTTAACTTTTAAAATTTTCCATATCAAGTATCGTGTCGCAAAAATAATATTCCTCCGCAATTGAATTTGAACAAACTATAATTGTTTTATGCATAGCATATTTCAATATCATTTCTTTATACCAATTCGTTACAACAGCGTCGAGGTTTGTAGTTGGTTCATCCAAAAATAAAACCGGCGTATCGGCTAATATGGCAAGTGTAAGTTTTAAACGTTGTTTCATACCACTCGAAAAATCATTTATTTTTTTATGCGAATGGTTTCCGAGTCCTGAAATTTCAATAACATTATTTAAAGTGAGTTTATTGATAAATGGTTTAAAAGAAAATGTATGCTCTATCATTTCGCGCAAAGTAAAATCGTCAATGAGTTCCAGATAAGGTGACGCTAAACTTATCACCTTATATATATTCTCGGCCTCGATAATTTTATTGTCGGAATAATACGTTACTCTTCCTTCATTGAGGGATAAATACGTTGTAATGGCCTGCAGAAGAGTTGACTTTCCAGATCCGTTTAATCCCAAAATAGCAATTTTTTGCCCGCCTAAAATTTCCAGATTTACCTTACGGAAGATCCATTGTTTGCCAAATTTTTTGCCGGCACTTGTTATTAATATGTCGATGGATTTATACAAAAATTATCAGCGTAAAAGTAGCAAAATCTAATGTATGGCGTTTACTTTATGAGCACTTCTGCATCGCAAAATTAAATGTATTATATGTATCTTAGCCGACTTGAAAATAATAAAATTAATAGTATCGCCTATTTGGAAACTTTGGTTCTTCTTGGTTTTCGCAACCAGTTTTTTAATTTTATACCCACTTTTTCTGATTACCATTTCCACTAAAAATCTCGATACTGCATTTAAATTAAAAAGAATATGGTCATACTGCATTGTAATTCTTTCAGGAATATTTCCGATTATTATTTATAAATCAAAGTCAAAAAAAATGCCCCGGCCATGCATTTTCGTCGGAAATCACACGTCATACCTCGACATTGTTTTAAGCCCTTTTTATATTGATCATTTAGCTATTTATCTTGGCAAAGCGGAGTTACTAAAAGCGCCATTATTTAAAATATTTTTTAAAAAAATGGATGTTCCCGTTGATAGAAAAAGTCGTAAAGACGCCGTTCGTTCCATTAAACGAATGGAAGCTGAAATTGATAAAGGCCATAGTCTCGTTATTTTCCCGGAAGGTACAATACCCGTAAACACGCTGCAAACTCTACCGTTTAAAAATGGCGCCTTTAAACTGGCTATTGAAAAACAAATTCCAATCGTGCCCATCGTTAATTTAAACAATTACAAAATGTTACAAAATGGTGGGTTCTTTAAAAGTTTTGGCAGGCCCGGCATTGCAAAAATTGTAGTGTTGGAGCCGGTGATTACCACAGGTATGACCGAAGAAAATTTAGTAACTTTACGCGACCATGTTTTTACGCTTATAAACAACACTTTGAAAGAATATTATGGCACAAAAAATTGATATTAAAACGGTTGATGAAGTAGCGCACCTGGCGAGATTGGAATTTACAGAGGAAGCAAAAACCGAAATATTAAATGATATGAACCGGATGCTTGCGTTTGTAGATAAACTTAACGAGCTCAATACGGAAGGCGTTGAACCATTAATTTATATGACGGACGAAGTAAATGTAATGCGCGATGACGAACCACAAAAAACTGTTACGCAAAAAGAAGCATTAAAAAACGCCCCTAAAAAAGATTCGGATTATTTTAAGGTACCGAAAATAATTGATAACGCTTCATAACTATTTACCTGAAAATAAAGCAGCGCTGATAAAAAATTTTACAAGCAACTTGCCTTTATATTTCTCGGAAGAAAAATTGCCTTTGTTTGATGTGTTTTTAGAAAATGACATTGATACGGCCAATCGGCCATAATAGGTTTTATATAACGACGAAACAATTATTGGAAGTGGCGACATAGGAATAAACGAACCTACAAAATATACGAACGAACAACATGTTATTATATGTTGGGGAACGGTTCACCAAGACTATCATGAAAATGGATTTGGAAAAGTTTTATTAGATCATCGAATTGAAGAATCAAAAAAAGGTTTCCGGAATTAAATAGCGTTGGGTGCAGCACAACATTCACTTCAGTTTTTCGAAAAATCAGGATTTAAACCCGTTTACTTTGAAAAAACCATTGGACACAAAGGTTTGATTTGTATCAGATGAAGTTATAATATTTTTAAAAAATACGAATAGAATAAAATCACTTGGTGACTTTATATTCAGATTGGAGCCGAAACTTAAAGATAATTATTCGTTTAAAAGAATTAACGCAAGTTGATCGGCAAGGTGAGAAACTCTGTTATATTCGCTGTTAGATAATATGATGATGGACAATGCCTTATCAATAAAGTGAAGGGTAAATGTTGCATAACCCGGCCACGAACCACCGTGATATACCAATTTTTCTGTTGTATCAGATCCGCAAATAAATTGACCGAAATTATAGTTTATTTCTTCACCATTTTTCAATATGTGTTTGGAATACGCGTGTTCTATTGTCGTTTTTTTTAAAAGTGTATTTTCTTTTAACGCGTTTTCCCATAAAGCCAAATCGGAGATGCTCGCATTAACGGTTCCGTCACCGGTAATGGCATCCATGTAAATCACAAATTTGTAATCAGGCAAACTGTCCGGTATAATAAAACGATTTTTATTTTTAGAAAATACATATCCGTAAGCATAATTGTTTATGCTCTCTGCTCCGCTCCTTCTACTGTTGTAAACGCGTGCCTGCTTCATTTGCAATTTTTTAAAAATGTATTTGTCTAAAAAATCTGCGTAAGTAAGCCCTGATGCTTTTTCAATAATTACGGAGAGCAAAGCATATCCTGTATTGCTGTATTCAAATTTTTCATTCGGATGAAAATGAAGTTTTGGTTTGTATTGATTAAACAAATTAACGACATCGTAATTGGTAGCGAATTTATTTTTATCCCAATGTTTTTCTAATAGTTCCATATAATCCGGAAGGCCTGATGTATGCGTCAATAAGTTTTTAATAGTAATATTTTTATACGGCATATTTGAAATGTATTTTTGGAGGGTGTCTGAATAATTGAGTTTGCCTTGCTCCGCCAAAATCATAATTGCCATTCCTGTAAATTGTTTACTACATGAGGCAAGTTCAAATAGCGAATTTTCATTAAGTTTTTCCTTTGTATTATAATTCGCATAACCCAATCCATTCTTATATATTTCTCTTCCGTTGTTTAAAACAAGTATATAACCACTAAAACCGTTTTTTTGTTTCAACTTCAATAAAGTATCTATTTTTGAAGTGCAATTTTTGTGTAAAATAATATCATTTGTTTTGGGGTAAATAAATTCCGGGATTTTAAAATTTAACCCCATAATTCTGTTTTTTTTATTGAAGTAAAAAAACAAAAAATCTTTTTCAGTACAATCGTTTTCGTAACTCAGTTCAGCTGTACATTTTTTAACAGACGAAGATTTGATGGAAAGAATTTTTACTTTTCCATAGTTTTTAAAGAGTGGGATAAATTCATTTTTTAACGCCATTTTAACCGAAAATAATTTTGCCAGCGGCATGAATAGTTTCTTCATTCCGGGATAATCCTGCCTATTGTAGGCCTCTATAAATCGTTCTATAATTTGCGTTTGCTTAACAAGGTTTGAATTTTGTGCATACAGCGTTTCGGCGAAAAAATTGAATAAAAGAATTAATATGACGAATGGTTTTTTTGCCATTTTATATGTATATATATTATAAAAGTAAAAATTCAGTTTAAATAAATATAATGTATGTGTTATTAAAAACAAAAATCTTCGGTTTCTAACTTATCGATTTTCTAACTTATAAAAAACATTATCGTAATTTACGTAAATCAATTTCACTTTCAAGTTCTTTGCCTTAGCAACGTTTTGTTTAATTCTATGGAGGAGTTTTTTAGAATGACGTCTGGTACATTTGTTCCAATATACAAATACGTAAAAACCGTAATTTTCAATTTTTATTGGCACCGTAATTACTGATACTGGTTGAAGGAAATTAATTTGTTTAGCGAGATTTAAAACAGTGTCGGTTGGAGCTTGATCTTTAGGCAAAAAGGTTTCTAAATTTCTGTTTCTATTCGACTTTATATTTGGGAAACCGCCCGCATAGCAATTAATGTAAAATTTTTTAAGTTCACTCTTTTGGTTAAAATACAAAGCTTGCAAAGGTTGAATGTGATTTTTTCGTTGGGCTTTAAAACAACCTGTGTCTAAACCAATGATGTAAGAAAAATAAGTTGTATCCAAACGAAAATTACTGCTTTGGTCTATCTTAAATTTCTTCGATACTTTCACAATCTGAACGTCAGAAAGCTTATGGGCGTCTTTTATACCAAGTACAGATTGAACAATTTTCATACACCCGCATAACATGAATGCGAAAGTTATTAATACCGGTTGAAAGTGCTTTGCCATAGTAGAAAATAAAACGTTTCTCCAGTTTACCCACAAATGCGCCATAGAAGCACGAAATCCATTTTTTTGCCAAACCGCTGTTAGCGGTTCGTTGTAATAATTTAACTTGCGCCTAATGTGTTTATTTTCATTTTGTCATTTTAGCTTTTAAGTCTTCTGCTCTTTGTCTCCCTGCTTTATAATTTGGGTCTAATTCAATTGCTTTTTCAAGATAAATCAAAGATTGAGCTTTGTTTTTACCATTCTGTCTTTGATTTGCCCAAGCCCAATAAACAAAACTCATAATTTTCCAATTGGCAAACTCACTATTTACACTTTGCTTGTCTATAATAGATTGCATATCAATTTTAGCATATTTCTTTTTTGAAAAGAAAAACCAAGGTAAATTTTCAGCAACACTTCCTCTCAAAAACTCAGGTGAATAACTAACATCGCCATATTTTTGAACACTCTCCTCAAACAATTTAAACGCATCGCTTACTAAGCCTAACTTCATCGTTTCGCCACCAAGT
>JAYTBK010000092.1:0-5184 GCA_043737035.1 Bacteroidota bacterium
AGGCACGATGGTTGATACTTGGGCGACTGTTGGGAGCTGTGCCCAAATTGGAAAAAACGTGCATTTAAGCGGCGGTGTCGGAATTGGTGGTGTATTAGAACCGGTTCAAGCTTCGCCGGTTATTGTTGAAGATAACTGTTTTATCGGTTCGCGTTGTATTGTAGTGGAAGGAGTACACATAGGAAAAGAAGCGGTGTTGGGGGCAAACGTCTGCTTAACTATATCAACTAAAATAATTGATGTAACGGGCGCCGAACCAATTGAAACAAAAGGATATGTGCCCGAACGTAGTGTGGTAATTCCAGGGTCATACACTAAAGAATTTCCTGCAGGAAAATTTCAGGTGTCTTGTGCATTAATTATTGGCAAACGCAAAACAAGTACCAATTTAAAAACCTCATTAAATGATGCCTTGCGGGAACATCATGTGGCCGTTTAATTTTGGAACATAAAAATATACTCGTTATCCAAACAGCCTTTATTGGCGATGCTATTCTCGCATCATCTGTACTTGAAAAACTTCATGGATTTTTTCCGCAAGCCGAAATTTCGATTTTGGTACGAAAAGGCAACGAGTCACTGTATCATCAACATCCCTTTTTAACTGAAACGCTTATTTGGGAAAAGCGTCCTCATAAATACAAAAACCTTTTTGGTCTACTAAAAACAATCCGGAAAAAAAAGTTTGATACAGTTATTAATCTGCACCGGTTTGGAAGTTCTGGCTTCCTGACGGCTTTTTCCAAGGCGCGATATACTTCAGGTTACAATAAAAATCCATTTTCATTTTTATTCAATAATAAATCTCCTCATAAAATTGGCGATGGAAGGCATGAAGTAGACCGTTATAACGATCTTATAGAAAGCATCACGGATACAACAGTATTTAAACCAAAATTATATCCAACGTTCAAACAATTTTCCAAAATTGAAAAATATGTGGCCAAACCTTTTGTTACCATTGCACCCTCATCTGTATGGTTTACAAAACAACTGCCGATGGATAAGTGGATTGATTTATGCAATAACATTACTCAACATACAACCATCTATTTATTAGGAAGTGCCGGTGACAAAAATATTTGTGAAGAAATTAAGAATGGTTCGGATCATCAATTAATTACGGTATTAGCGGGAGAACTTGAATTATTAGAATCGGGAGAATTGATGAAACACGCCACAATGAACTACATGAATGATAGCGGACCACTTCATCTGGCTTCGGCTATGAACGCGCCCACCACGGCATTTTTCTGTTCTACGTCTCCCGCCTACGGATTTTTTCCATTGGCATTTCAATCTAAAATTATTGAAGTTAAAGATTTGTATTGCAAACCCTGCGGACTCCACGGCCATAACTCCTGTCCGGAAGGACATTTTAAATGCGCAAAGCAAATAGAAATAAATTTATTTAAATAAAGTTACGTGACCTTGTTTGTCGATCTTGTTATTATCGAGGTCTTTTGCAGTAATTAAATAAAAGTAAGTTCCGTCGCTCACCATTACGTTTTTAACTTTTCCATCCCAGCCTGCTTTTATATCTGAACTTGAAAACATTTCCAAACCCCAACGGTCAAAAATTACCATATTGAAATCGGTTATGTTTGTAGCGCCAACATAAAAAATATCGTTTACGTGGTCGCCATTGGGTGTAAAAGCATTGGGGATATAGAGTGAGGAACCTTCATTTAAAACAGTTATCACAATGTCGGTGCTTGCAACACACGGCCCATTAGTTACGTTGTAAAAAACGGTATAAGTTCCCACGGCAGTGTATGTTTGCGGACTTACGCTCTGCGTTGTAGCGGAAAATCCGTTTCCAAAATTCCAATTTACCTGACCCGCGCCAACACTGTTATTAACTAAATTTACAGTTAACGGCACCGTTCCTATTACCGGATTGCCTGAGATAGCAGCGCTTAATGTTACAGTAGTAATTGATATTGTTTCGGTATCTGTCCCGCAGGCGTTAGAGCTGTTTACAGAAACGATACCGCCAGAGCTTGTTACGGTGGAACCTGTATTTGCGCTGTTCGACCAAGTATATGGTGCATTTCCGCCAGTAACCGACAGCGTGGCGGTTTGACCCGGACATAAGGTATAATGAGAGGTACTCAGAGAGAGTTGCGGGACAGATAATGGCAAAATTAAAATGGTGTTAGATCCAATACCACAACCGTTTGATACCACTACAGAATAGACTCCGGTGGAATTCACCTGAATGGTAGAAGTGTTAGCTCCAGTGCTCCAAGTATAATTTGATGCTGAACCAACAGCTGTAAGAATTGCAGTGGCCGATGGACACAAGGCCGAATTATTTGTTGTGATTTGCACCGTTGCTGAAGGCGTTCCATTTATTTGAATTGACGCTGTAGTGAAACCACAAGTGTTCATAACGGTTGCCGTATATACTCCGGGCGTGTTGATCGAAATTCCGGAAGTATTTGCTCCATTACTCCAAATATAACTTCCTGTGCTTCCTGATGCCGTTATTGTAGCGGTTTGTCCGGAACATAAAACCATAGAAGTAGAAGTCAGAGTAATGGTAGGTGCCGAACCGCCAACATTGATAGTGGCTGTCGTTAGCGCCGAACCGCAAACATTGCTTACACTTACCGTGTAAATTCCAGCGGTGCTAACGGAAACAGAACTCGTATTTGCGGTTGTACTCCATGTATAAGTTACAGGTGTATTTACATTGGCTTGCAACGTTACAACTTGCCCGGCACAAAGTGTAATCGGGTTAGGCGTTACGGTAACCGTTGGCACAGGAATGATACTCAGTGTTTGAGTTGTTAAGGAAGAACCACATGCATTTGTGCTCGTTACTGTGATTGAAACAGACCCGGAACTAACGGTTTGGGTAGTTACGCCGTTCGACCATAAATAATTAGTTGTATTACTATTTGCAGTTAGTATGGTTGCTCCTCCCGCACAAATAGTACTGGTTGTAGCGGAAATACTTACAGTTGGCATTGGCGCTGAACCTACATTAATAGAAGTTGTAGCACTACCGCAGCTACCAGAACTAACGGTTGCTGTGTATACTCCGGGTGAATTAATTAAAACTGTCGATGTCGTTGCACCGGTATTCCAAATGTACGATCCTGCGCTTCCACTAAGCGATAAGGTAGTTGTTTGTCCGCTGGCGCAGATTGATGGACTGGCAGACGCAACAGATAAAGTTGGCGCGCTTAAAAGCGATACACTAACGGTTGACGAACTACCTCCGCAAGCATTGCTCACATTAACCGTGTAATTTCCAGCCGCGCTTAATGAAGCCGTATTAGTATTTACACCTGTGCTCCACGTGTAGGTTACCGATGTATTAGTGTTTGCCAGTACCGTGGCGCTCTGTCCTGCGCATATACTAATCGACGTGGGACTAACTGTTACCGTTGGTAATGGAGTAACCGTTAAATTTACACTATCTTTTGTACTAACAGTTTGCGATCCGCACGCTCTGAAAGCTGTAAAATAAAGTTTAATCGTGCCATTATCGCTTGCACCCGGCATATATGTAGTGGTGAGCGAATTAGTGGGAGAAAAGGAACCGGTTGCACCGGGAGATGTGCTCCATTGCAATGATGTATATGAACCGGAAGTTGTGCCGGTAAAAGTTTGACTTGCATTACTACACACCGTTTTAATAGGTCCTGCATCAACCGATAATGGTATGAATGGTGCCTGACATCCAGGGTTTACATAGCTTGCAACACCCGCCGGAGTAAACTGCACGGTTCCTCCGTCTTGACCACCAACATTACCTGTTTGATTAACTAACAGTGCCCTATCATAAGTTACCGCATCAGTACAACCAATTGGTAAAGAAAAATTCATCGTAAGCGTTCTGGTTCCACCGCCTGACGCATAATTCGCAAAATGTCCCGAAGTGTTTCCTGCAGTTTGAAAGAGGACAATAAGTGTATCCGTCAAATTTGCAAAACTCTGAGCTAAAGGCGACCATGTAGTGCTAGTGACTAAAAGTACTTTTGAATTAGCAGGAAGAACGCCGGCTATGGGCTCTTTTAAAAAGCCGCATCCTAAAATAGTTGCATTTACAACTGCTACATCCGCAGCGGTTCCGGCATTTTGAGTAAGGCCAAGCCAACCGTTATTTGGCCACGTAACCGATAAATTAGCGGCGAGTAACGGTAAAGATCCTACTTGAAACGTAACCATTTCATTTTGGCCTTCTTGTGATCCGGCGCAGGCATCAACCAATATACTTTGAATTTGGAAACATTGCGCTTTAAAAATGCTTACTGTAAAAATTGAAATAATAAGAAAAAAATGTTTCATAGAAATTGTATTCATAAATTAATGTTGGATGATGATTTTAAAAATTTTTGTATTAGCTTCTGAATTAATCTTAACAAAATAAATTCCTTCTGCTAAATTTTTTACTTCAATTACTGATTGAACGCCAGTTACAACTTCGGAGGCCACTGCTAAACCATTTAAATTTACAATATCAACCTCGCCGTTTTTAGGTACAGAGTTTTTAAAATCTATTATTAATTTATCATCCGTAATGTGGTGCGTGAACGCCCATTCCTGTGCTGTTCCATCAATTGATATAATTTTATGCGTGTTGATAATTCCGTTTTTTTCTTCTGACGACAATCGGTAATAAACTAACTCTTTTTCGACAGCATTATCATCGATATACGAATAATTTTTAATTTCACCATCCATGCCGTTTGCCATAACTGTACCAATTTTATAAAAATCTACGGCATTCACGCTCTTTTCTATACTATAGTGTTTGATGTTTTTTTCTTCAGCAACTTTCCAACTTAGCAGCGTTTGATTACCGTTTTTTATTCCTGAAAAATCGAGGAGTTCGATGGGAAGTGTACACGGCCCTATTGTTGAAAACGAAACATCATCTATAAAAAGTCCTTCGTCGCCACGGTCATAATTACTTCCTGCTGCGGCAGTCTCTTGAATCGAAAAATCGCTGCAATTAGCACCGCTTCCTTTAATGGTAATAATTTTAAATTGAACGAATGTTGTACTCCCCGGTATAGTGTATACGAATGGGTTGGGTATTGACGTAGTATTCCCACATGATGAGCCGTAACTAGCAGCTCCACCCCAATTCCAATCTAAATTATTAAATCCAGAAATCGACGAAATCAGAGTCCATGCCGCCCCATTTAATTTTACGTACACAGCAAA